>JBBQVZ010000132.1:0-8763 GCA_038211015.1 Actinomycetota bacterium
ACGCTCGACGAGGAGCTGACGGCCTTGCACGGTGAGCTTCGCCCTAGGATGAGACACGAGAGCCTCCTTGCTCGCGGATTAGACCCTGTCGAGCAGGGAGGCTCTCACTTCGTGAACAACGTGTTGGGGAACTACAACTAGCGGTCGGGTCTCGGTATCGGTCCCGGGATCGGGATTCCTCCGCCTCCGTTACCGCCACCGTTGTTCTCAGTGTCGATCCCGTGCCAGGGCGGGACGATGACCTTGCGGTGTCCCTGCTTCCTGCGGAGGACGATCTCGCGCAGCTCGATGTTGTTCGATGTGCTGCCTTCGATCAGCAGACCGTCGGGGTTCGCCTCGACCGCGATGAAGTAGTGGCCATTGGGGAGATCGGTGATGTCGAACGACTGCCCGGGAAGCCCCTGGAAATAGGTGTCGCCCCATCCGGTCGGAAGCACCTCGCGGGTCCAGATCGAGCCTCGACTCCCGCACGCCGTGCCGAGGCCGATCGAGTACGGGTTCCAGAGCGCGCCGGACACGGTCATGTCGATCGCATCCGTGGGCGCTAGGCAGAACCCCGTCTTCTCGCTCCGGACGATCTGGGTCTGGTCCTGGGCGAGCAACGAGTACCGCGCGAACTGCTCGAAATGCCAATGCTGATGACCCGGGCGGGCGTCGTACATCAGGTCGCCTGCCGGCGCCCGGCCGACGGGTTCGCCGTTCGCGTAGAAGTACTCCCAACCGTCCATGATCGGTTCGCCAGGCCGGCGGAACCCCTCGACGACCATCGGTGACGGGCCCTTGTTCCAGACGGTGGCACCGAAGTCCAGGAAGTCCCGGTTGCCCCTCCGTTGATGGTTGATCGAGATGCCCCACGCGGGGAGCGCGACGAGGTCGGGACGGACGCTCGGGTCGGGGTCGGTCATGATCGGCACCGCCGCCGACGGCGTGCCGGCGAGCGCACGCGTATCGCGGGCGTCCCCTCCCGGGATGCCTTCGCAGAACGGGAGGCAGGTCGTCCGCTTCGTGGTCGTGACGCGGACGTCGATGCTCACCGACGCGTCCTCCGGTGCAACGCCGAAGAGGGTCTGATAGTCGGGTGCGATGGACAACGTCGCGGTGTAGCGACCGTCGGGTCCCTTGATGGAATCGCTGGTGCCGTAGCCGACGGCGCTCGATGCCCAGCCGCTGTCGATGCCCCACACAGCGCCGAGCGTGAACGGGTTGCCGCCGCAGAACTGCGGATACGTTGCGAGGTCGGGTCCGTCGTCGTTCACGCGGGCCAGCTCTCCTGCACCGGGACAGAAGGCGTGGAAGCGGTCGAGCACGACCTTGCCGTCGGCGTCGGTGACGACCACGTGTACGAACTTCGAAAGCCCTTTCCAGTCGTGCTCAACCGATGAGGGCAACGGGTACTTGGTGAGCGTGTCCCCCGATCGAACGATCTGCCATACGGAGACGGGGGTCTCGTAGTCGGGACGGCTGGCCCAGACCTCGAACGCCCCCCCGACCGACGCGACGTACGCGCCGATGTCGAGATACGCGCGACGACCTGGCGGGCGCTTCAGGGTGACCTTGTCCGTGCCCGAGACGAGGCGGATAGTCGGACCGTTGCCGGCGGCGTGTGTCACGGGGGCGGAGATGATGCCGGTCGCCGTGAAGACGACCGAGAGTGCGAACGCCATGGCGCCCGAGCGGCGCCGATGTGGAGCTGACATGCATCCTCCCAGCGAACGATCGATGACGGGGCGGTGACGCCCCGGCCCTCTGACGCACGAAGCGCCCGACAGGTTGCATGGCCCGCACCATCCTCCCACGCGACGGCGACCGTGCATCGGGAGCCGTGTGTCGTTGCTGTGCTCGTCCCGGCGATAGCCATCGGAGTACCGGCACGGTAGGCTCGCGCCCCGGACGTGGCGTGTGGAGGGAGGCTTCCCCATGAGTGAGCAACGCACCCGTTTCGACCTTCGGCCTGAAGACGTGCCGTCGGCCTGGTTCAACCTGATGCCGGATCTGGCGCAGAAGGTCGCCCTGCTCCCACCCCTGAACCCGCAGACGAAGGAGCCGATCGGTCCGCCGGACCTGCTCCCGCTCTTCCCCATGGCGCTGATCATGCAGGAGGTCTCCACCGATCAGTGGATCGACATCCCGGGGCCCGTGATCGACATCTACCGCTTGTGGAGGCCGACGCCGCTGTTCCGTGCGACGCGTCTGGAGCAGGCGTTGCAGACGCCGGCGCGGATCTATTTCAAGTACGAGGGCGTGTCGCCCGCGGGGTCGCACAAGCCGAACACCGCCGTGCCCCAGGCGTACTACAACAAGGAGGCCGGAGTCCGCCGGATCGCGACCGAGACGGGCGCCGGGCAGTGGGGCTCGTCGATGGCGATGGCCTGCAGCTTCTTCGGGCTCGAGTGCACGGTCTACATGGTGCGCGCCTCGTACGACCAGAAGCCGTACAGACGGATATTCATGGAGACGTTCGGTGCAGACGTGCTCGCCTCACCATCGAACTCGACGAACTCGGGCCGCGCGATCCTCGCGGACCATCCGGACTCGACCGGGTCGCTCGGCATCGCGATCAGCGAGGCGGTCGAAGACGCCGCGACGCACGACGACACGAACTACTCCTTGGGCAGTGTCCTGGGTCACGTGCTGCTGCATCAATCGGTGATCGGCCTGGAGACGCAGAAGCAGATGGAGATGGCCGGCGAGCAGCCCGACGTCATCGTCGGTTGCGTCGGCGGCGGCTCGAACTTCGCCGGCATCTCCTACCCGTTCATGGCGGGCAAGCTCCGCGGTGACACCCCGAACCTCCGGTTCGTGGCGACCGAGCCGACCGCCTGTCCCACCCTGACCAAGGGGACGTTCGCGTACGACTACGGGGACACGGCACAGATCGCGCCGATCGTCCCGATGTTCACGCTCGGCCACGACTTCGTGCCGGCGCCGGTGCACGCGGGGGGTCTCCGCTATCACGGCGACTCACCGTCGCTGTCGCTCCTCGTCCGCGAGGGCTACATGGAGGCGAAGGCCTACACGCAGAACGAGATCTTCGCGGCGGCCGTGCAGTTCGCGAAGACGCAGGGGATCATCCCGGCTCCGGAGCCGGCGCACGCGATCAAGGGTGCGATCGACGAGGCGATCGAGGCGCGCGAGGCGGGCGAGGAGCGCGTGATCCTGTTCAACCTGTGCGGTCACGGCCACTTCGACATGCAGGCCTACGACGACTATCTGAACGGCCGCCTCCCCGAGGTGGAGTTCAACCCGGCGGACGAGGAGGCGGCGCTCGCGAACCTGCCCGACGTGCCGATCCCCGTCTAGTGCCCATCCGGATCGGTCGCCTGACGGCCGCCGAGCTCAAGGTGTTCCAGGCCGGCTTGCCGGCCTGGAACTCGACCGAGTACGCGAAGCGCCTGGCGGCGCAGGAGCGTGGCGAGCTCGTCCAGGTCGTAGCGTGGATGGACGAGCGTCCGGTCGGAAAGGCGATGCTGCTGTTCCCGGGACACGACGAGTTCTCTGAATCGTCCGAGCGCGAGGGATGCGGCGAGATCCGGGATGTCGGGGTCGCGGAGGCCGCTCGGCGGCGTGGGGTCGCGACCTCGCTGATCGGCATGTTGGAGGCAGCGGCCCGTGAGCACGGCATGGAGCGGATCGGCCTCACCGTTGCGTCAGGCGAGGAAGATGCACCAGCCCGATCGCTGTACGAGAAGCTCGGCTACGAGGTCGCGCATGGGCCCTTCATCGCGAGCACGGACCTGTACGACGACGACGGGCGCCCGATCCACGTCGGAGACGTCATGTCGTACCTGACGAAGTCGTTGCTCCCGAACTAGTCGGCGACGACCCGCGGCGTGAGCTCGAACTCCAGCTGCGCCGTCTCGAGGACGGCCCGCGCCAGCAGTTCGTAGCCGGTGGCGTTGAAATGCAGACCGTCGGACTCGCGGACCAGTTCCACTGTGCCGCCGTCGCGGTGATACGCCGTGTATCCGCCGTCTGGCGCCGCGAACATGGACCAGGTATCCAGGTACGCGACGTCGTCGACCGCCTCCGCGGCGCTTTCGAACACGTCGTTCTGACGCTCGACGATCCCCCACCGTCCGCGGTCGCTCACGATCGGGAGTCCGGCCCACACGACGCGAGCGCCCTTGGACGTCGCCAGGCGCATGAAGTTCTCCACCCGCTCGGCGTAGGCCCTCGGCCAATCGAACGTGCCCACAGACGTCTCCTCGTCACCGGCCGCGTTCCGCAACGCTTGGTTGTCGTTCTCGCCGAGCATCACGACGATGAGATCCGGCTGGAAGTTGTCCACGATCTCCGAGAGCGCCGCGGGCCAGTCGAAGTAGTCCGGTCGCGCGAGGCCCGTGGAGATGCGGCCCTGGCGAGACACACGCACGAGCGACGATCTCAGCACGCGCTCCATGTACACGCCCAACCCCGACGCGAGCGAGTCGCCGATCACCGCGACGCGCAGCTTGTTCGTCCTGGTGGGCTTGCGGATGGGTCCCCGGGTGTGAACGTCGCCGCCCCCACCGTGATCTCCGCCGCCTCCGGGCTGGCTCGGGATCGGCTCGGGAGGCACGACCAACTCACCTCCGGGAGCCTCGTCCGGATCGCGGCCGAGCGCCTGTTCCACCGCATCCGTCAGCTTCGTGATCTGGAGCCCGTCGCTGATCGCGACGAACGGCCTCAGGATGGCGAGCGACGCGGAGCGGCGCGAGCCGTCGGGCGAGGCCTCCGCCGCTCGTTTCATGGTCGGAGCGAACAGGAACGCCCACAGCAACAGGCACACGAGCATCACGACGAAGACCCTGCCCGCCGGCATCGTCGGACGCCCGCGCTGCGCGGGCCGCTCGGGCCCTTTCGCCGAGGCCGGGTGATCCCTGGATGTCTTGGGAGTCGTCATGGTCAGAACTGGAAGTAGATGAAGGGGGCGACGCCCTGGGGGCCGAGCGACGTGATGATGAACAACGCCATGGCGAACGTCGCGCCCATGGCGATCGGCCGCAGGCCGGCGATCCGATCCACGATGCGATCGGCGGTGAAATGGGGCGCGTACTGCAGCGCCAGCATCAAGGCGATCGTCCCGACGACCAACGGGTTCACGAGCGCGATCGGCGCCGTCCACCCGGTGACCAGGCGACCGAGCAGCGAGAACGCGGTCGACAGCGAGTCCGCGCGGAAGAACACCCAGCCCAGACAGACGAGATGGAACGTGACGATGCGCTGTCCCCAGATACGTGCCGGCGTCTCGGCCGGTTCCGGCAGGCCACGCTGCGCCCGCCTGGTACGGCGGTACGCGCCGGTGACCTGCCCCACGCCGTGCAGGGCTCCCCAGAACACGAACGTCCACGCCGCTCCGTGCCACAACCCCCCCAAGACCATGGTCACGAAGATGTTGAGGTACGTCCGGAGCTGGCCTTTCTTCGAGCCGCCGAGCGGGATGTAGAGGTAGTCGCGGAGCCAGCGACTGAGCGTCATGTGCCACCTGCGCCAGAAATCCTGCAACGATCGCGCGCTGTACGGCCGGTCGAAGTTCTGCGGGAACGTGAAGCCCAAGAGCTTCGCCACGCCGATCGCGATGTCCGTGTAGCCGCTGAAGTCGGCGTAGATCACGACCGCGTATCCCCAGATCGCGAAGAGCGTCTCGACCGCGCCATGGCGAGCGGGGTCTCCGAACACCGGATCGACGATCGCCGACGCCAGGAAGCTCGAGACCACCACCTTCTTGAACAGACCGCCGAAGATCAGCCACGAGGCTGCCCCCACGTCGACGTGTCGGGGATCGCGCCGGACATCGAGCTGGGGGATCAATTCGTTCGGTCGCACGATCGGCCCGGCGACGAGGTGAGGGAAGAGCGACAGATACAGGAAGAGATCGATCCAGCTCGCCGGCTTCGTGTCGCCTCGTTGGATGTCCACGATGTAGGACACCGCCATGAACGAGAAGAACGAGACCCCGACGGGCAGGATCACCTGGATCAAAGGTGGACCGGCGTGGATGCCGAGCCTGGAGAGTCCGTTAGTCGCGTTGACGGCGAAGAACCCGTAGTACTTGAAGAAGGCGAGAGGGGCGAGCGTGGCTGCAACCGCGACCGCCATCACGATCCGCCGACGAGGCGGATCCCGCTGCTTCGCCACCGCAAGCCCGCCCACCTGCGCGAGGGCGCTCACGCCCGCCAGCAGCCAGACGAAATGCCAGTCCCACCAGGCATAGAAGACGTAGCTCGCCGCGATCATGAAGAGCTCCCACGGGAGCGGCCGCGGGTTCAGGAGCCAGTGGCCCAGGAAGACCAGGCAGAAGAAGATCGCGAAATCGATCGTAGGGAAGAGCATCGGAGGGCAACTCTAGGGCAGCGGTCAGACTTCGCGAAGACGTTGTTCCAGGAAAGCCCGTTCGAGCGGGTTCATCGTCAACTCGAGCGCCCGTCCGTAAGCGGTCGAGGCTTCATCGCGACGATCCAGCCGGTGGAGCAGGCTGGCGCGCGTGGCGTGAAACAGGTGGTAACCGTCGAGCGCGTCCGCCAGCTCGTCCGCGAGCGCGAGTCCCGCAGCCGGTCCGTCGGCCATGGCCACCGCCACCGCCCGGTTCAGCGACACGACCGGCGAGGGGGATCGTTCGGCGAGGGCGCCGTAGAGCGAGGCGATCTGCGGCCAGTCGGTGTCTTCGGCACGCCGTGC
Organism: Actinomycetota bacterium; assembly: GCA_038211015.1. GTDB lineage: Bacteria > Actinomycetota > UBA4738 > UBA4738 > HRBIN12 > JBBQVZ01. The sequence continues at coordinate 6,658 of JBBQVZ010000132.1, forward strand.
CTGGGCGTGGAGGGCCGCGATCGCCGCTTGCACCTGATAGGGACCGGGAGTACCGAGCGCGATCGCGCGGTCCAGCGTCCGCACCCCCTCGTCGATCATGGCGCCGTCCCAGAGGGATCGGTCCTGCTCCTCCAGCAGCACGAGCGCGCCGGCCGTGTTGACGCGGGCGAGGTGGCGGGAGTGCTGCAGCAGCATCAGCGCGAGCAGTCCGAACGCCTCGGGTTCGCCGGGCATCAGGTTCGACAGCACGCGCGACAGCCAGATCGCCTCTTCGCAGAGCTCGACCCGGACGAGCGGCCCCTCGGTCGCGCTGTAGCCCTCGTTGAAGATCAGGTACAGCACGGCGAGCACGCCGTCGAAGCGTTCGGGCAGCAGTTCGCGCGGAGGGACCCGGTAGGGGATCGCGGCGTCCTGGATCTTCTTCTTCGCGCGGACCAGACGCTGTTGGATCGTCGTCTCGGTGGCGATGAACGCGCGCGCGATCTCCCGCGTCGACAGACCTCCGACCGTGCGGAGCGTGAGCGCCACCCGCGACTCCAATGGGAGCGCGGGATGACAACAGGTGAAGATCAACCGGAGCCGGTCGTCGGGGATCTCATGCATGTCGTCACCCAGTGATTCGAGGTCGCGGATCCGCTGCGCCGCCTCGGTCTTCCCGGACCGCTGCTGCTCACGCCGGATACGGTCGATCGCCCGGTTGCGGGCGGTCGCGGTGATCCAGGCGCCCGGGTTGTCCGGGATCCCGCTCACCGGCCAGCGATCCAGCGCGATCGCGAACGCTTCCTGCACCGCCTCTTCGGCCAGGTCGAAGTCGCCGAGCACGCGGATGAGCGTCGCCACTGCCCGCCCGGACTCGCGCCGGAACAGGCGGTCGACGACCTCCGCTGCCTCGCTCACATGTCGATGATGGGCCTGACCTCGACCGAACCGCCCTTGACCACTGTGGGGATCCGCTGGGCCGCTTCGATCGCCTCGTCCAGGTTCGCGCACTCGACGATGTAGTAGCCCCCGAGCTGCTCCTTGGTCTCCGCGAACGGTCCATCGGTCGCGAGCACCTTGCCGTCGGTCTGCCGGACCGTGGTCGCCTGGTTCGTGTCCGCGAGCGGGTCGCCGGCGCGCATCCAGCCCTTCTCGACGAGCCAGGCGGAGTACTTCTCGAACTCCCCGAAGGACTCCTCCATCTGCTCCGGCGACATGCCGGCGAACGCCTGCTCATCACCGTAGATCAACAGCATGTAGCGCACGCTGCCCTCCTTCGATCGTCGCGGCCCGGTCGGCCACGTCCACCTTATCGACGAGCGACACCGAGCGATATCGACAGTCGGCTACGCCGACGGCGCCGCGTCGTCGGCGTCGACGCCATCGACGGTTGGCGGCGAGATGGGCCGCGGGAGCCCGGGCAACGAGGGCAGCGGGAGCCCGGGCAACGACGGGAGCGGGAGGGGTGAAGGGGAGGGCAGAGGCAGTGGAGGGAGGGAGGGCAGAGGCAGCGGCAGGGGGAGCGGGGTCGGCGACGGACGGGGGGTCGTGGTCGGAGACGGCGCGGGTGAAGGTCGCGGGGTCGGGGTCGGAGTGCCTGGTCGTGTCGTGGGCACAGGCGTCTGCGTCGGTGTTGGTGAAGGAACCGGTTCCTCCGAAGGATCGCTCGGGGGGCTGGGGGTCGTCGGTGTCGTCGGTTCCGGCGTGGGGACACTCGGGGCCGGCGACGAGCCTCCGGGCCCCGGCGCGGGGCTGGTCGGTGAGGGGGTCGCTACAGCGCCGGCGGGGTTCGGACCGCCTCGGTCGGGTCTGACATGGTGCCCGTGGGCGGACGCGCCCGTCGATCCCGCCACGACCATGGCCGTCACGCCGGCGGCGACGGTCGCCGCCGCCACGCCCTGGGTCATGGCCGTGACCGACTGGAGCCCCACCTCCTGGAGCCGTCCGAGGAACGGGAGCTGGACCGCGAGGGACACGGGTCCCGTTCGCCAGAGGAGCTTGGGCAACGAGATGCTGAGGAACGCCCGAACGATCTCGGGGTCGAACTGTCCACCGGCGCAGTCGGCGAGCTCTCGTCTGGCGGACCACACGGCCATGGGCTTCTTGTAGGAACGCGCCGCGGTCATG
>JBBQVZ010000133.1:0-8729 GCA_038211015.1 Actinomycetota bacterium
ACGAGCCCGGCTTCTCGCAAGACGCGGAGGTGCTCGCTGACGGTCGGCTGGCTCACGTCGAACACCTCGGCGAAGTCGCACGCGCACGTTCCAGGGTTCTTCGCGAGGGCGAGCGCGATGCCCAGGCGGACGGGGTGTCCCAGCGCCTTCAGGCGACTTGCATCGGCGGCAACATCTCGAGACATCTCGCTTGACAGGATAGGTGCTCCATCGGAGGATGTCTATATAGGAGTATGACGATAGAGCGAGCAGGCACCCAGCGCACGATCGACCTCGACGCGGTTCGCCGCTTGATGGCACATGCCACCGGCGACGAGAAGCACGACGAGAGCAGCACGTCCACGCTCGACGCGCTCGCCGTCCTCTACGGCCGGGTCCTGCGCGTGGATCCGTCGAACCCCACCTGGCCGGACCGCGACAGGTTCATCCTGAGCAAGGGGCACGGCCCGGTCGCCTACTACGCCATCCTCGCGCACCTGGGCTTCTTCCCGGAGTCCTGGTTGGACGACTTCATGGAGTGGGGTGGCAAGCTCGGCAGCCATCCCGATCGAGCGCTCGTCCCCGGGGTTGAGGCCTCGACCGGCTCGCTCGGCCACGGCCTGCCGATGTCGATCGGGGTGGCGCTCGCGCTGCGAGCCAAGGGGCTCACGGAACAACGGGTGTTCGTCCTGACCGGCGACGCGGAGCTGAACGAGGGCTCGAACTGGGAGGCCATCCTCCTCGCGCCGGCCCTGCACCTCGACAACCTCACGCTGCTCGTGATCGACAACCACAGCAGCAATCTGCCCATGGCGCCGTTCGACGCGAAGCTCGAGGCGTTCGGCTGGTCGGCCCGCGTCGTCGACGGTCACGACCACGACGCGCTCGAGAGCGCGCTCGCCGAACGCGAAGCCGGGCGAACCACCGCGGTCGTCGCCGACATCCCGGAGGGCGAGTGGTGACCGGCCGCTCGATGCGCGAGCAGGCGGGGGAGACGGCCGCCGATCTCCTGGACGAAGACCCGCGGGTGGCCGTCGTCCTCGCCGAGATCAGCACCGGCCAGTTCGAGCGTGCGCTGCACTCCCACCCGGACCGGGCCGTCAATGTCGGGATCATGGAACAGACCATGGTCGGCGTCGCGGCCGGGTTCGCCATGGAGGGGTTCCTTCCCATCGTGCACACGATCACACCGTTCCTGGTCGAACGCCCGCTCGAGCAGATCAAGCTCGACTTCGGCTATCAGGGGTTGGAGGGGACGTTCGTCTCGGTCGGCGGCTCCTACGACTACACGAGCGAGGGGTTCACGCATCACTCCCCGGGCGACGTGCAGGTGATGCTCACGGTCCCGGGCATGGAGGTGCTCGCGCCGGGCTCCCCGGATGAGTTGGACCTTCTGCTCCGCGCCACGTACGCGGACGGACGTCCGACGTACCTGCGGACCAGCACCGCCACCAACGGCGAGTCCCGTCAGGTCGAGTTCGGAAGCCTCGACGTCGTACGGCGCGGCGGCAGCGCGACCGTGATCGCCGTCGGGCCGATGCTCGATCGGACGCTCGCGGCTGTGGAGGGGATGGATGTGACGGTCCTCTACGTGACGACCGTGTCGCCGTTCGACGCCGAAGGCCTTGCGCGTGACGCGGCCGATGCCGACTGCGTGATCTCGGTGACGCCGTTCCTGGAGGGAACGCTGACGCCGCTGATCGCAACGGCGCTCGCGCACCGCCCGTCGCGGTTCGGGTCGATCGGCATCGGGCGGGATGTCCTCCGCGAGTACGGCACACCTGAGGACCACGACCGGGCGCGCGGGCTGGACAGCGCAGGTATCCGCGAGCGGATCGCGCGCTTCCTCGGACGCTGACCGCCCGCCGCGTACGCTGTCCCGATGATCGAGCTGCCGGCCGAGGTGTTGATGCGGTTGGGGCCGGCGCCGCAGGATCTGACGCGGCTCGGCTCGTCCCGTGTCCTGCGCGGCAACGACCTCGTCGCGAAGGCCGGGTCCCCCGAGCGGATCGGACGGGAGGCATTCCTGTTCGGCGAGGCGGCCGCGTTGATGCCGGTCGGCGTTCCGAAGCTCGTGGAAGCGGGGCCGGGATGGATCCTGATGGAGGACATCGGCGGTGAACCGATCCCTCCCGAGGACGTCTCGCCGCTCCGGGGTCTCGCTCGGGTGCACGAGCTCTTCGAAGGCGCCACCGGCATCGAGCACGAACGGTTCCGGGACGTGTTCGGACGCGAGCGGGAGGCGCTCCAGTCCGAGGCTCGCATGTCTGCCAACGCTGCCGCGCTGCCCGAGCCGCTCGCGTCGCTGCTCCGCGACCCGTCGCCCCTGATCGCCATCGTCGATGCCCAACCACGGACGCTCGTGCACGGGGACGCGTGGCCGGGCAACGTGCTAGCGCGGGGACCGGACGACTTCGTGTGGCTCGACTGGGCGGAGTCCGGCGCCGGGCCGGCCGCGTTCGACCTTGCCGTCTGGCTGTACGGCTCCCCGTGGGCGCCGGGCTCGACCAGTCCTGAGGGCGCGCTCGGCGCCTACCTCGCCACTCGCACCACGAAGGTGGACCCCCTGGCGTTCAAGCGAGCGGTGGACGCGACCGCCGTCTTCGGGTTCCTGCTCACACATCTGGCGCGGCTCACCGACCGAGAGCCCGACCTGATCGAGCGCGTCATCGAGCGGCGGAACCTTATCGCCATCGGCCTCTTCGACTGATCGGCGTGGTCGGTAGACTGCCCCACGGAGAGGCCCCGTCGCTGAGCGGCGAGGCCTGTTCGTGTTGTCCGGATCGGTTCGTGAAGTGATCGGGTGGAGCATGGGATGACCCTGGAACGCGCGTTGGAGGCCTTGACCGAGTCGGAGCCGTTCGAGCGGCTCCTGCTGGAGCGCGCCCGGCCCATCCTGGCGCACGCGGCGGCAGGCGAGGACGCCGTGATCGCCGGGCTGGCGCGCGCGCTGGATGCGCCGATCCTCGCCGTTGCTCCGGGTCCCCACGAGGCGGAAGCGCTCGCGGCGGAGGCGGCCGCGTACCTCGGCGACGACCGCGTGGCGCTCCTGCCGGCATGGGAAGCGCTGCCGTACGAGGGCATCGGTCCCACGCCCGAGATCGCCGCCAAACGTGCCGACGCCGTGCACCGTCTCCGGGAGGCGAGCGGTGCGTTCGTCGTCGTCGCGCCGGTGCTGGCCGCGATGCAAGGCCTGATCCCCACGCTCGGCGCGATCCCCCCGATCGAGCTGGTGGCCGGCCGTGAGCTTCCTCCCGACGCGCTCGCCGACCGGCTGGTCGACCTCGGCTACGCGCGGGCCGACCTGGTCGAGCACCGTGGCGAGTTCGCGGTGCGAGGCGGGGTGGTGGACGTGTTCCCCGGCGACGCGCGACGGCCGGTTCGCCTGGAGTACTGGGGCGAGGAGATCGAGTCGCTCCGCGAGTTCGCGGCGTCCACCCAGCTCTCCACCGCCAAGGTGGCGCGCGTGCTCGTGCCCGCCGTGCGCGAGCTGATCCCCGACGACGAGATCCGGGCGCTCGCCGGGCGTCGCGCCCAGCTGCAGACGGAGCGGTTCCGGGACGGATTGCAACGCATGGCCGACGGCCTGTTCGTCGAAGGTGCCGAGACGCTCGCGCCGTTCGTGTTCGACCGGATGCCCACGATCGCGGAGCTGCTCCCGCCCGGCGCCTGGGTGGTGCTGTCGCAGGTCCAGCGAACGCAGGACCGGGCTCGCCAGGCCCACGAAGAGGGCGAGGCGTTGGCGGAGGCGATCGGCTGGCCCGGTCCGCACGTGCTCCATCCCCTCGACGAGGCGCTCGGCGACCGCGTGCAGGTCCATCTGTCGGAGTTCACGCAGGGGCTCGACCTGGGACTCACCGACTGGGGGAGCGCGCAGGGCAACCCGGCCGAGCTGGCGCTGCGCGTGGCGGACCTCGCCGCGCGTGGCTATCGCCTGATCGTCTCGTCGCGCGGTCATGGCTCGCTGGAACGCGTGCGGGAGTTCGTCGGCTCGGCGGTCGAGGTCGAGGCGGTCGAAGCGCGGCTCGCGAACGGCTTCGTGTCCGCGGCCGCCAAGGTCGCGGTTGCCACCGAGGAAGATTTCTTCGGCTCACGGCGACACACGCGGACCGCGCCACGGTTCACTCGTCGCCGCACCGACTCGATCGCCGACGAGCTCGAGCCCGGCGACTTCGCCGTCCATCGGATCCACGGCGTCGGGCGGTACGCGGGCATCACGCACCGCGCGCTCGCCGGGGCGGAACGCGACTACCTGATCCTGGAGTACGCGGAGCGCGACAAGCTGTTCGTCCCGAGCGACCAGGTGGGGATGGTGGCGCGCTACCTGGGCGGCGACGCGCCGCGCCTGCACCGGCTCGGCGGCTCGGACTGGGCGCGCGCCACCACGCGGGTCAAGCGTGCGGTCAAGGACATGGCCGGCGAGCTCGTCCGCCTCTACAGCGTCCGCATGTCTGTGGCGGGTCACGCGTTCGGTCCCGACACGCCGTGGCAGCTCGAGTTGGAGGACGCGTTCCCGCACGACGAGACGGGGGACCAGCTCACCGCGATCGAAGAGGTCAAGCACGACATGGAGCTGCCCAAGCCGATGGACCGCCTGATCTGCGGCGACGTGGGGTTCGGCAAGACGGAGGTGGCGATCCGCGCGGCGTTCAAGGCGGTGATGGAGGGCAAGCAGGTCGCGGTGCTCGTCCCGACGACGCTCCTGGCCGAGCAGCATTTCATCTCGTTCGGCGAACGCTACGCGCCGTTCCCGGTGAAGGTCGCCATGCTCTCGCGGTTCGTGTCGCCGGCCGAGCAGAAGCGCGTGATCGCCGACGCCGCGAAAGGCGCCGTCGACGTGGTGATCGGCACGCACCGGCTCCTCAGCTCCGACGTCACGTTCAAGGATCTCGGGTTGGTGATCGTGGACGAGGAGCAGCGGTTCGGGGTCGCGCACAAGGAACGGCTGAAGAAGATGCGCGCGCACGTGGACGTGCTGACCATGACGGCGACACCCATCCCGCGGACGCTGGAGATGGCGCTCACCGGCATCCGCGACATGTCTACGATCGACACGCCTCCCGAGGATCGCCGGCCGGTGCTCACGTACGTCGGTCCGTACGACGAGGGACTGGCGCTGGGCGCGGTCCGTCGCGAGCTGCTCCGCGAGGGCCAGGTCTTCTGGGTGCACAACCGTGTCGCGACGATCGACCGGCAGGCCGGGTGGCTGCAGGAGCAGGTCCCCGACGCGCGCGTGGTGGTCGCGCACGGTCAGATGGACGAGGCCGACCTCGAGAAGCAGATGATGAAGTTCTGGGACCGCGAGGCCGACGTCCTGGTCTGCAGCGTGATCATCGAGAGCGGCCTGGACGTGCCGAACGCGAACACGCTCGTCGTCGATTCGGCGCACCTGCTCGGCCTGGCGCAGATGTACCAGCTGCGCGGGCGCGTCGGGCGCTCCACCGAGCGGGCGTTCGGATACTTCTTCTTCCCGCCGACGCGCGAGCTGACCGAGGAGGCGCACGAGCGTCTCGCCACGATCAGCAAGCATCAGGCGCTCGGCAGCGGGTTCCAGATCGCGCTGCGCGACCTGGAGATCCGCGGCGCCGGCAACCTGCTCGGCGCCGAGCAGCACGGACACATCGCGGCGGTCGGGTTCGACACGTACTGCCGGATCCTGGCGGAGTCGGTGGCCGAGATGAAGGGCGAGCCGCTCCCGGAGGAGAAGGAGCTCCGGATCGACCTGCCGGTGAAGGCGTTCATCCCGCCGGGGTGGGTGGCGCAGGAGGCGCTCCGCCTCGACCTCTACCGTCGCATCTCGACCGCGGGCGATCACGATTCCCTCGAACACGTCCGTGACGAAACCGTCGATCGCTATGGCGCGTTGCCGACCGAGGTCGAGACGCTGTTTGCTGTCGCGTCGCTCCGCGTCACCGCTGCCGCGCTCGGTGTCGAGGAGATCACCACGTTCCGCGAGCAGGTCCGCATCCGGCCGGTCGCGCTCGACGACGCGCTCACCTCCGATCTGGAGGAACGCGTGTACGGCGCCACGTACCACCCGGCGAAACAAACGCTGAACCTGGTCCCCGAGCGCGTGTTCGGCGTGGACATGGTCCGCTACGTGGAGCGGTGGCTCCTCGAGGCGGCGGGATCCGAAGGGACCGAGCGAGCCGGTGTTCGGCGGACTCTCGGCTAGACTCGTTGTCCGTGACTCCCCGCAAGCGATCCCGTTCCGTCATGCTCATCCTGCTTGCGCTCTGCCTCGCGTTGCTCGCGTCGTGCGGCAGCGCCTCGGCACCCGCCGCCAGCTTCGGCACCACCGACGTCACCGATGTCCAACTCGCGCACGAGATGGACATCTTCGGGTTCCTCGCGGGCCTCAATCAGCAGCCCTGCGGAACCGCGGACGGCGGCGAGACGAAGGATGCGGCGTGCGCTCGGTTCGCGCTCACACAACTCGTCCAGGAGCACTTCGTGGGTGTCTACGCGGTCGCCAACGACATCAAGGTGACCGACGCCGACGTGCAGCAGACGATCAAGTCGCTCGACGACAGCCTGGGGAAGAAGGCCGTCGACGAGCAGCTGACCGCGCACGAGCTGACGCGTGCTGACCTGACCGGGCTCGCACGGCGCATCCTGCTCTTCGGTCAGGTGCAGAGCGCCGTCGCCGCCGACTCGACCACGGAAGCCGAGCTGCGCCAGCAGTACGAGGACGGCATCGCCAACTACACGACCGTCCAGGTGGATCACATCCTGGTCAAGACGAAGGCGGAGGCCGAGGACGTCTACGCGCAGGTGACCGCGCCCGGCGCGACCGAGCAGGATTTCCTGGATCTGGCGAAAGAGGTCTCCATCGACCCCAGCGCCGCACAGAATTCCGGGAGCCTCGGGTCCGCCGCGGCGACCACGTACGTCCCCCCGTTCGCGGCCGCGGCCCTGAAGTTGGAGCCGGACGAGATCTCGAAGCCCGTCAAGACCGAGTTCGGCTGGCACGTGATCCGCATGGTGGACAAGGAGGTGCAGTCGTTCGCTTCGGTGAAGCAGCAGCTGATCGACGGCAGCGCCGCCACCGTCTTCAACGATTGGCTGCACGAGCAGGTCGCGGACGGCGCGGTCGACATCAACCCGAAGTACGGACGGTTCGACGCCGAGACGCTGGAGGTCTCGCGCATCTCGAGCACGGAGACCGGCAGCGCCTCCCCGCCGGCGTCGGCGAGCCCTTCCGCGTGAGCGGGGCCCCCACCCACGTCCCCGAAGGTCCGGTCCCTGCCAGCCAGGGCGGAGCGCGCCTCCTCGACCTGATCCGCGTGCAGGCGCGCCTGCGCGCGCCCGGCGGATGTCCGTGGGACGCCGAGCAGACGCATCAGTCGCTCGCGCGTCACCTGCTCGAGGAGACGCACGAGCTGCTCGACGCCATCGACGCCGGGGACTCCGACGCGATCCGTGACGAGCTGGGAGATGTGCTGCTGCAGGTCACGTTCCACGCCCAGATCGCGGCGGACGACGGGCGGTGGGACGTGGACGACGTGGCGCAGGGGCTGGTCGACAAGCTGATCCATCGGCACCCGCACGTGTTCGGTGAGGTCGAGGTGAGTGGCTCCGACGAGGTGCTCGTGAACTGGGAGAAGCTCAAGGCCGAGGAACCCGGCGGGCAGAAGCCGATCGAAGACGACATCCCCGCGACGCTCCCGGCGCTCGCTCGGGCGGCCAAGGTGCAACGCCGGGCGGCCGGGTGGGGGTTCGAGTGGCGCTCGCCGCAGAGCGCGATGGCCGCCCTCCGCGAAGAGGTCGACGAGCTGGCGTCCGCGATCGAGGCCGACGACATCGAGAACGCCGAGGAGGAGATCGGCGACGTCCTGTTCTCGGTGGTAGCGGTCGCGCGTAAGTTGGGCGTGGACGGCGAGAGCGCGCTCCGACGGACGATCCGCGGGTTCGGCGATCGCTACGAGCGGTTCGCGGCCGTCGTGGCGGAGCGGGGGCTGGACGGCGACGCCATGTCCGAGTCCGACGTGCGCGAGCTGTTCCGGGAGGTCCGATGACGACGGATCGCGTGACCGCCACGACCGTCGAGCGCGACGACATCGAGGCCGCGCGGGACCGCGTCCGAGAGCACATCCGATCGACCCCGGTCGTGCACACGGGGGCGGGGTCGTTCGGCATCGACACGCCGCTCGTCCTGAAGCTCGAGCTCTTGCAGCACACCGGGTCTTTCAAGCTGCGGGGTGCGTTCAACAAGATGCTCGCGTCCGACGTGCCCGACTCCGGCGTGGTCGCCGCCTCCGGCGGCAACTTCGGGCTGGCGGTGGCCTGCGCCGCGCGTGAGCTCGGTCACCGCGCCGAGATCTTCGTCCCGGACACGTCGCCGGCCGCCAAGATCGACCGGGTCCGCGAGCAGGGCGCCGACGTCCGTGTGATCCCCGGGTACTACCACGAGGCCTCCATCGTCGCGCTGGCCCGCCAGGCAGAGACCGGCGCACTCGCGATGCATCCGTTCGATCAGCCGGAGGTCGTGGCCGGTGCGGGCACGATCGGGTTGGAGCTCTCCGACCAGGTATCCGACGCCGACACGATCCTCGTGTCGGTCGGGGGCGGTGGGCTGATCGCGGGTATCGCCTCGTGGTTCCGAGGAGCGGTCCGCGTCGTCGGCGTGGAGCCGGAGCGCTGCGCCGGCCTGCACGCGGCGCTCGCCGCCGGCGAGCCGGTCGACGTGGAGGTGGGCGGGATCGCCGCCGACTCGCTCGGTCCTCGCCGCGCCGGCGGCATCGCGTTCG
>JBBQVZ010000134.1:0-8715 GCA_038211015.1 Actinomycetota bacterium
AGCGGGAGCTCACCGGACTCCAGTCGGGAGAGCTCCAAGAGCTGCTCGATCAACCTGCCCAGGCGCTCCGTCTGCGACAGCATCACGTGCAGCGTCTTCGGATCGGGCTGCTCCACGCCGTCCAGCAGGTTCTCCAGGTGCGCCCGGATCGCGGCGATCGGCGTCTTGAGCTCGTGGGACACGTTCGCGACCAGGTCGCGACGAGACTGCTCCAGGTTCTGTAGCTCCGCGCTCATCCGGTTGAAGGCGGTCGCGAGCTGGCCGACCTCGTCCCGCGACCGGGTGTGGACGCGCCGGGAGTAGTCGCCGGTCTCCATGCCATGGGCCGCAGCCGCCATGTCGCGGAGCGGCTGGGTCATGCCGCGGGCCAGCCAGCGCGCCACGACGAGCGCGATGCCCGCCGCCAACGCGCCGGCCAGCAGGAACTGCCACCAGAAGTCCGTCAGGAAGCGGAACGTCTCGCCGACGCGGGCCCACACGCCTTCACCCGGGGCCTCGCGCACGGCGTATACGAGCTCGACGACCTGGCCCGACCTCACCACCGGGACCACCGCGTATTCGAGCTCGCCAGTGCTGCCCACGTGGACCATGCCGTCGGTGAACAGCGGAAGCTGCGTCTCGCCGTCCTGCAAGGCGAGCGCTGCGCCGTCTGGACCCGTCCGGATCACCGAGATCTCACCCGGTGTGGCCGTCAGGGTCCCCGCGGCGGCACGCCTCGCGAGGCGCAGGAGCGTCAGCCTGTCCGTGTCCTGCGAGGACTTCCGCAGGGCGTATCCGAGGATCAGGAAGATGAGGATCACGGTCATGCCGACAGCGAAGATGATCGTCGACCCCAGCTTGGCCCGGATGGTGGGGAGACGCTCGAGCGGACGCGCGCTCACGACGGTTCCTGGAACGCGTATCCCACGCCGTGGACGGTGCGGATGAAGCGCGGCTCGTTCCCGTCTTCCCCGAGCTTGCGTCGGATCCGCGCGACGTGCGAGTCCACGACGCGACCGCCCGCATAGTCCCGGTACCCCCAAACGCGGTCCATCAATAGTTCGCGGGAGAACACGACGCCAGGGTCACGGGCCAGCGTCGCAAGGATCTCGAACTCGAGCGGCGTGAGTTGGACCTCGGCGTCGTCGACGGCGACGCGGCGCCGGCTGGGGTCCACCTCCAGACCGTCGTGGACGATCGGCCCATCCGATCCCGCGGCACGCATGCGCTCGATCCGCCGCAGGATGGCTTTCACCCGAGCCGTCAGTTCCCTCAGGCTGAACGGCTTCGTCAGGTAGTCGTCGGCGCCGACGGCGAACCCCGCAACCTTGTCGGCCTCCTCGGTCTTCGCGGTGAGCATGAGGACCGGGGTCCACGACGTTCGCTGGATCTCCTTACAGACCTCCAGGCCGTCCATGCCGGGAAGCATCAGATCGAGGACCACGAGATCGGGATGGTGTTCTCGATGCAGGTCGATGGCCTGCGGGCCATCGAACGCCACCAGGACCCGGAACCCTTCGCTCTCCAATCGGGCTCTCACGGCCTCGGCGATCGCCTCCTCGTCGTCGACGACCAGCACCGTCTCGTCACTCATGCGTTCATCGTATCCGCAGCGTGTTGCGCCTCTTCGGGTGGGGTGTGGAGAACTTGTAGCGCTGGCAGGTGGTCGCGTTCGGGACCTACGGTGAGAAATCGATCGGCTTCGTGAGGTCGAGGAGGATCGTCGCGAGGACGAACACGATGAAGAACGACATCACGACCGCCGAAACGGGGATCAGCTTGCGCATGTCCATCTGCTTGCCCCTGATCTTCTCCAGGGCCAGAACCGCGAGATGCCCGCCGTCGAACGGCGGAAGGGGCACCAGGTTCACCAGGCCGATGAACACCGTCACGAAGGCGAGGAAGAACAGCACGGCCCCCCAGTCGCCCGCCGATCCGGTCTGCCCGACCGCCTGTCCGATGCCGACGACGCTGGTCGGATCCTGAGCTCCGCGTTGCGCGTCGGTGAACAGCAGCGTGAACACCCGTCCGATCCCCGACGGGCCGAACACCCGTGTGATCTGATGCAGAGAATCGCCGATCGCCCGGCCGACCTCGCCGACGCCACCGGTGAGCGAGGCGATCGGTCCCTGCTTCGCCGGACCCAACACGACGCCGATCCGTCCGATCGACTCGCCGCCGACCGTCTCCCGCTCCGGACTGATATCCAACGTGAACGTTCGACCGTCGCGCTCGATCGTGAACGCGACGGGCTCCCCGACGTGCGACGTCGTGTAGTCGAGCAGCTCCTCACGCGTCGGATCGACGGTGTCGCCGACCCCCACGATCCGATCCCCGGGGCGGAGGCCGGCGACGGAGGCAGGACCCGCGTGACCGTTCAACGTCGTCTCGACGGTGGTGATGTACGGCGTCGGCGTCCTGGGATCGCCGAAGAAGAACAGCCAGCTCGCGAACAAGATGGCGGCGACGATGAAGTGGGAGCCCGGTCCGGCCAGGATCACGAGCGCGCGCTGCCAGATGGGCTTGGCTCCGTAGCTGCGGTGCAGGTCCTCCGGTGCCACGGGTTCGTACGGGTTCATGCCGGCGATCTTCACGTAGCCACCGAGCGGCAGAGCCTTCACGCCGTATTCGATGTCCTTGCGCGTGAACGACCAGATCTTCGGCCCGAACCCGACGAAGTACTGCTCGACCTTGAAACCGAACACCCGCGCGACCAGATAGTGCCCGGCTTCGTGGATCAGGATGATGAAGAGCAGGCCCGTGAAGAAGACGACGATCGCGAGCGTGCCTGACACGAGGGGGACCTACCGTTCCTCGATGATCTCAGCAGCTCGTTGCCGCGCCCAGCGATCCGTGCGCTGGATATTGACGATCGATACCACCGATGCCGGCTCGTGCTCGTCGACGATCGCCTGCACGATCTCGACGATCCGCGTCAGCGGGATCTTCCCCTCGAGGAAGCCCATGACGGCCACCTCGTTCGCGGCGTTCATCACGGCGGGGAACGTGAGCCCCAGGCCGCCCACCCGGTAGGCCAGGTCGACCGCGGGGAACGCTTCGCGATCGACCGGCTCGAACGTCAGGGCGCGGTCGGTCAGCGGCACGGGTTGCACGCCGGTGGGGAGCCGTTCCGGCCACGCGAGCGCGAGTTGGATGGGAAGTCGCATGTCTGCTACTGCCATCTCGGCACGCAGGCTGCCATCCCTGAACTCGGCCATCGCGTGCACCACTCCCTCCGGGTGGATCAGCACGTGGATCTGCGAGTAGTTCAGGTCGAAGAGGTAGTGCGCCTCGATGACCTCGAGGCCCTTGTTCATGAGCGTGGCGGAGTCGATCGTGATCTTCGGTCCCATGGTCCACACCGGGTGCTGGAGGGCTTCCTTCACCGATGCCTTCGAGAGCTCGGCGCGCGTCCACCCTCGGAACGGCCCCCCCGACCCCGTCAGCACGACCCGCTTGAGGTCCTCGCGGCGTTCTCCTCGGAGCGCCAGGGCGAGGGCCGCATGCTCGGAGTCGACCGGGAGCAGTCGCTCGGGCTCGCCCTTGATCAGGTCCATCACGAGCTCGCCTCCCACCACCAGGCTCTCTTTGTTGGCGAGGGCGAGTGTCTTTCCGCTCTGCAACGCGGCGAGCGTGGGTCCGAGACCCGCCGAGCCCACGAGACCGTTCACCACGACGTCCGCCTCGGATTCACGCGCGACCGTCTCGGTCGCGTCGGGGCCGATGATCAGCTCCACACCGGGAAGCGCGCCGAGCTTCGCCTTGACGTCGTCGGCCGCGTCCTCGTCGGCGATCGCGACGAGCGGTGGCAGGAACTCGCGGACCTGTCCCACGAACAGGTCCTGGTTCGTGCCGCCCGCCGAAAGGCCGACGACCTTGAACCGATCGGCGTTGCGCCGGACCACGTCGAGCGCCTGCGTGCCGATCGAGCCGGTCGATCCGAGGATGGCGAGGGACCTCATGACGTCAAGCGTACCCCGAGTCTGTGTGGAACTCGCCCAGCGGGTGTTACGCGAAGATGACGCGGAACAGCAGGAACGCGGCGGGCGCTACGAACAGCAGCGAGTCGATCCGGTCGAGCACCCCTCCGTGCCCCGGCAAGACGCTCCCCATGTCCTTGATGCCCAGGTCTCGCTTGATCAGCGACTCGGCCAGGTCTCCGAGCGTGGCGGCCACCGCCACGACAAGGCCGAGCACCAACGACTCGATCCGCTTGTCCTCGAACGCTCGCACGAACGAGGGGACGAGCGCCATCGCGACGATGATCGTGATCAGCGTGGCGCCGATCAGTCCTTCGAGCGACTTCTTCGGGCTGACGCTCGGTGCGAGCGGTCGCTGGAAGAACGATCCTCCCCAGACCGAGCCCACCAGGAACGCTGCCGTATCGAAGATGAACGTCAAGCCGATGACCACCACGACGAGCGCCTTCCCAGCGTTGCCGCCGATGGCGAGCGTCACGATGAGGTAGCTCGCCAGGAGCGGGATGTAGGCGATGTTCAAGATGGTCACGCCGATCTGCATGATCGAGCCCCTGCGGTGCGCCGCAGGCGCCGCGATGGACCAGAGGAACGTGGCGACGACGCCCAACGCGAACATCGCGAGGATCCCGGCCTCGCCGTGGTAGTACGCGCCGGCGATCATGAGCGCGCCCGTCACCAGTCCAACGGCGGTCGCCGGCTGCTGGTGCTGCTTCACGGTGACGCCGAACAGCTCGCCCTGGGCGACCAGGACGACGATCGCCGCCACGATGGCGAACGCCCCCTTGCCGATCATCAGGCTCCCCAGAGCGATCCCCGCAAGCACGATGCCGGTCAGGAACGCGGCGGGCACGTCGCGTTCGCCCTCATTCGGGCCACGCCGGTCGAGATCGGCACCCACCTCCACCGAGGTCGGCTCCTGCCAGCTGGGACCACCGAGGCCCTCGGACCCCACGACAACGGTCCGCGGCACGCCATCGTCCTCGTCCAGGTCCGACAGGATGTCGTCCTCGACGTCCCCCCCGTGGATGTCGGCGAAGAGGTCGCCTCCGTCGGAAGCGTGATCGTCGCCCCCCACGCTGACGATCTCATCGACGGGCTCGTCGTCGAGCCTGTCGTCAGCGACCGAGTCGGAGAAGTGCGCAGCGGCGGCCTCGATGTCCTCGGTCGACGGCGTCTCATCGTCTTCGACCGATCCCTCATCCGACACGTCGGGAACGTCGAACAGACCGCCTTGATCCGTTGGGTCGGCGGGGCCTCCGACCGCAGGGTCGGCGTCGGCGTCGGCGTCGGCGTCGGCGGGGGTGCCGGACCCGGTGTCGGCCTCGATGTCCTCGTCCTCGAGCGCGTCCCCCAGGAGCTCGTCGATGGGCTCAAGGACGCTGGTGTCGTACCAGGAGTCCTCGTCGTCCTCGTCATCCTCCTCGATCGCCGATGGGGCGACGGTCATCTCCGGCTCGTCGGCGATCACGACCGGATCCAGGTCCGACGTGCGAACGGCGACGTGCTCCTCCTGGGGGCTCTCCGGCGCGGCCGGCGTCTCCTCGGATTCCCAATCGACGTCGCGGATGGGAGCGAAGAACTTGTCCAGGTCCTCGAACAGATCGTCGCCACCGGGCTTGTCGTCTGCCACTAGACCTCCATGAGCTCCTGCTCCTTGTGGCGCTGGATCTCGTCGATCTCCGCCACGGACTCATCCGTCAGCTTCTGGAGCTCCTTCTCGGCGCGCCTCAGGTCATCTTCCGAGATGGCGGAGTCTCGCTCAAGCTTCTCCAGCTCCTCTTTCGAATGCCGGCGCACGTTCCGGACGGCCACGCGGCCCTCCTCGGTGCGGTGATGCACGGTCTTGACCAGCTCTTTCCGGCGCTCTTCGGTGAGCGGTGGGAACGCCAGACGGATCACGTTTCCGTCGTTCGAGGGGGTGACACCGATGTCGCTCGACTGGATCGCCTTCTCGACGGCGGGGATCGAGGTCTTGTCGAACGGGGTGATCATCAACAGCCGAGGCTCCGGGACGGCGATCGAGGCGAGTTGGTTCAGAGGAACCGGCGCACCGTAGTACTCGACCGTGATCCGGTTCAGCAATGCGGGCGCGGCGCGGCCGGTCCTGACGGTGGCGAGATCCTCCTTCAGATGAGCGACCGCCTTCTGCATCTTCTCGGTGCCCTCTCCAAGGCTGCTCTCGACGGTCACGCCGCCCCCCCGTGCACCAAGGTCCCGATCGGCTCGCCGGTGACCACGCGCCGGATGTTCCCTTCCTCGCGGTAGTCGAACACCACGATCGGGAGCTTGTTCTCCATGCAGAGCGAGATCGCGGTGGCGTCCATGACCTGATACCCCTCGCGCAGCACCTCGACGTACTCGATGTGGTCGAACCTGCTGGCGGTCGGGTCCACATGCGGGTCGGCCGTGTAGACGTCGTCGACCTTCGTGCCCTTCAGCAGCGCCTCGGCGTGGATCTCGAGTGCCCGCTGCGCCGCGGTCGTATCGGTCGAGAAGAACGGCACGCCGAGCCCGGCAGCGAAGATCACGACGCGGCCCTTCTCGAGGTGTCGTCGCGCGCGGAGCGGGATGTAGGGCTCGGCGACCTGCGTCATCTGGATCGCCGTCTGTACGCGGGTGGTCACGTGGATCTTCTCCAAGGCGTCCTGGAGCGCGAGGGCGTTCATGATCGTGGCGAGCATGCCCATGTAGTCGGCCCGGTTGCGGTCGATCCCGGGGGCCTGCCGGCCACGCCAGATGTTGCCGCCGCCGACGACGACGGCGGTCTGGATCCCCAGATCGACGACGTCCCCCAGCTGGCGGGCCAGCAGCGAGGTCGCCTCGGTGTTGATGCCGTAGCCGGTATCGGCGGGGGCGAACGCGTCGCCGGAGAGCTTCAACAGGACCCGGCCGTATACGGGTCGTGTCGACACGCCGGCTTCCGTCATGCGCTCGACCATACCCCCGCTCTCTGGCCCGCTCTCCGGGCCGCTCACTGGCCGCTCTCCGGGCCGCTCTCCGGCGCGCCCTCCGGCCGGCTCGACTCACTCGCCAAGCTTGTACCGGACGAACCGCCGAACCGCAACTTTCTCTTTCAGCTTGACCGAGGCCTCGTCCAAGAGCTCCTGCACGGTTCTCGAGTCATCCTTCACGAAGTCCTGCTCCAACAGGACGTTGTCCTTGAACAGGGCGTTCAGCTTCCCTTCGACGATCTTCTCGACCACATGTTCGGGCTTGCCCGTTTCCTTCGCCTGCACCTCGAAGATGTGCCGCTCCCGTTCGAGCTCCTCGGAGGGGAATTCCTCTCGGACGATGAATCGAGGCGCGGCCGGGCTCGCGATGTGCAGCGCGATGTCTTTCACCAGCTGCCGGAACTCGTCGGTGTTCGCCACGAAGTCCGTCTCGCAGTTGACCTCGACCAGGACGCCCACTGTGTTGTTGAAGTGGATGTAACTGTCGATGAGCCCTTGCTCCGCGGATCGACCCGCGCGCTTCTGCACCTGGGCCTGCCCCTTCTCCTTGAGCAGGTCGACGGCGCGCTCGAAGTCGCCCCCGGTTTCCACCAGCGCGTTCTTGCAATCCATCATCCCCGCGCCGGTGGCTTCTCGAAGTGCTTTGACCTGTGCGGCGGTGACCTCGCTCATGCCTGTCCTTCGCCGGCGACATCCACCGCGACGGGCTCCGGCGCGACGGG
Organism: Actinomycetota bacterium; assembly: GCA_038211015.1. Lineage (GTDB taxonomy): Bacteria > Actinomycetota > UBA4738 > UBA4738 > HRBIN12 > JBBQVZ01. The sequence goes on from JBBQVZ010000134.1 coordinate 7,633, forward strand.
CTCGGCGGCAACGATCTCGGCCACGACGTCGGGCTGGGCCTCGGGCTCGGGGATCTCGGTCACGACCGGCGCGTCGGCAGGCGTCGGGTCGGGCTCGAACACGGTCGTGGCGGCGATCTCGGCAGCGACCTCCGGCGTCTCGACCTCCGGCTCGTCGGCCTTGACGGCCTCCGCCGTCATCTGCTCCACCAGATCGTCCTTGGCCATGCCCCGGCCCTCACGCAGCGCATCGGCGATCACGCGAGCGACCAACGTGACCGATCGGATCGCGTCGTCGTTGCCCGGGATGACGAAGTCGACCTCGTCCGGGTCGCAGTTGGTGTCCACGATCGCGATGACGGGGACGCCCAGCTTGCGAGCCTCCGTGACCGCGATGTGCTCCTTCTTCGTGTCGATGATGAACACGGCGTCGGGGACGCGATCGAGATCCTGGATGCCCGACAGGTTGCGCTCGAGCTTCTCGCGCTCGCGGCGCAGGCGGATGGCTTCCTTCTTCGGCAGGTAGTCGAGCGCGCCGGTCCGCTCCATCTCGCGGAGCTCCCGCATACGACCCAGCCGCTTCGAGATGGTGGCGAAGTTGGTGAGCATGCCGCCCAGCCAGCGGTTGTTGACGTAGGGCATCCCCACGCTCGTCGCGTGCGTGGCGACGACCTCCTGCGCCTGCTTCTTCGTCCCGATGAACAGGACGATCCCATCGCGGCGTCCGAGGTCGCGGACGAACTCATAGGTCTCCTCGAGCCCTTGCAGGGATTTCTCGAGGTCGATGATGTAGATGCCGGAACGCTCCCCATACAGGAAGCGGGACATCTTCGGGTTCCACCGGCGTGTCTGGTGGCCGAAGTGCACGCCCGCTTCGAGGAGCTCCCGCCTGGTGACTACAGGCACGAGGGTCTCCTTCGCTCGGTTTTGTCCTCTCCTCCGCCCGGATCTCCCCGGCTCCGGCCCTCCCCTCTTCGGAAGGGACCCCGTCGCGCGGTCCTCGGGCGTGTGTGCTCGGCGCTCGCGCACCGGCGTCGCCAGCTTACCAGCGGCCGAACGACGGGCTCAGCGGCGTCCGCGCACGGTGGATGCGGGCGGCCGCTC
>JBBQVZ010000135.1:0-8619 GCA_038211015.1 Actinomycetota bacterium
GCGCAGTTCGCCACCTACCACGTGACGGATCCTGCCGTGTTCTTCCAGAAGCAGGACGTCTGGCAGATCCCGATCGATCCAACCGTCTCGGGGAACGCTCCGACGGGTGCCGAAGTTGGCCCCTCGGGGATGCGCCCGTACTACTCGCTGATGCGCCTGCCGGGCGAAACCGACGAGCACTTCATGCTGATCCTTCCGTTCACCCCGTTGGGGCGGCAGAACATGGTCTCGTGGATGGCCGCCAACTCCGATCCCGACTCCTACGGGGAAACCGTCGTGTACACGTTCCCGAGCGGCCGGAACATCGACGGTCCGACGCAGGTGTTCGCGCAGATCAACCAAGACCCGGAGTTCTCCCGCGATCGAACGCTGCTCGGCTCGGGCGGCTCGACGATCGTGTTCGGCGACTTCCTGGTGATCCCGATCAACGATTCCCTGCTGTACGTCCAGCCGGTGTACGTGCGTTCCACGCAGGAGAGCTCCATCCCGGAGCTGAAGCGGGTCATCGTCGTGAACGGTGACAAGGTGGGCATCGGTACGAGCCTGTCCGAGGCGCTGGCCGCTTCGACGACGGGGCAGACCGGGGGCGGCGGTACCGGTGGCGGCGGTGGAACGCCCGGCGGGACCATCGACGAGCAGGTCGCCGACCTGCTCAATCAGGCGCTGCAACACTTCGCGGCAGCCGACGCGGCGCTGAACGCCGGCGACCTGGGGACATATCAGTCGGAGCTCAACCTGGCGCAGGATCTGGTACAGCAGGCGAACGACCTGGCGGCCGCGCAGGCCGGGACCGGTGGCACCGGCTCGCCGACCCCATCGCCTTCGGCGAGCCCGTCGCCATCAGGGTAGTTCGACCTGCGCTCGACACCTGGGCCGGCCTACGTCTCTGCAACGGCCCCGGAGGCGGTGCTACCGTTGGACGATGAAACGCCTCGTCATGTCAGTGGCGATCGGCTATGTGATCCTCGCCCTCGTCGGCCGGGCCGCGGAGGCCGCTGGGATCCGGACGTGCGGCTGCGACCCAGATTGCTGGTGCAAGAAGCCAGGTCTGAGCCTGTTCCGGTGGGTGTTCCCGCGCTTCCACCGAAATCGGGGCCTGGAGGCCTGGAAGAAGCAACAGCTCGACCTCTAGGTTCTGCCCGCGGCCGCGAGGATCGTAGATCGTGTAGCCAACGTCCCGATCAGACCAGATCGGGCCAGTCGTCAGAAAGCCGGAAGTCGGTGGCTTCGATGTCAGCGACGTCCATCTGCGCTTTCTGGAGGCGGGCCGAGTAGTCCCAGTTCATCGCTTGCCAGCGCGTGAACTGGTCGAGCACCCAGATGCCCGACTGTCGTGAGCCGTTGCCGCTCTTGCCGTTGCCGCCGAACGGGAGGTGGGCCTCTGCGCCCGAGGTCGAGTTGTTCACGCTCACCATGCCGGCGGTGATCCGCTCGCGGAAGCGGAACGCGTGGAGCGGGTCTCGCGTGTAGATCGAGCTCGACAGTCCGTAGCCGTGACCGTTCGCGAGCTGCATGGCTTCGTCGAACGTCTCGAACGACGAGACCGCCACGATCGGGCCGAACGTCTCCGTCGAGTAGAGGTCGTCTTCCAGCGTGACGCCGTCGACGACGGTCGGGTGGCAGAAGAGTCCCGCATCGGGATCGCCCACGAAGCCCTCGCGCGGGTTGCTCGCGGTGATGCGTCCCGTTCCGGTCGAGCCGCTGACTCGGTGGTGCGGCCGGATCAGCTCCAACCACGTCAGGAATCGGTCCAAGAAGCGTTCGCTGATCAAGGGGCCGTACAGGACGTCCTGCGTCGGATCGCCGATCGGCGCCTCGCTCACCGCCTTGTCGTAGCGAGCGATGAAGTCGCCGTGTACGTCGGCGTGCACGATCGCGATCCCGAGCGACGTGCATCGCTGGCCCGCCGTCCCGAACCCGCTGAACAGCGCGCCCTCCACGGCGAGGTCCAGGTCGGCGTCGGGCATGACGACGAGCGGGTTCTTCCCGCCGAGCTCGAGGCACGGCGACTGGAGATGCCTGCCGCAGAGCTCGCCGATCCGCCGGCCGACGTCGGTCGAGCCGGTGAAGCCGACCTTGTCGACCACATGCTCGTCGAGGGCTCGCTCGAGCCCTTCGAACGTCTGCGCCCCGTTCGCGAGCACCATGTTGAACGCGCCGGCGGGGAAGCCCGCGTGCAGGAACAGCTGCGCGAATGCCTCGGCCGTGGCGGGCGTGTACTCCGCCGGCTTCCACACGACGGCGTTGCCGCACAGCAGCGCTGGGACCAGGTACCAGGAGGGCACGGCGACCGGGAAGTTCCCGGCGGTGATGATCGCGGCGACGCCGACCGGGGTGCGGAACGTGAAGAGCTGCTTGTCCGGCATCTCGGACGGCACCGTCTGGCCGTAGAGCCGTCGCCCCTCGCCCAGGAAGAAGTTGCACGTGTCGATGACCTCCTGCACCTCGCCGCGGGATTCCGCGATCGGTTTGCCGATCTCACGGGTGAGGAGCTGCGACAGAGCCTCCTTGTTCTCCTCCACCAGCCGTCCCAGCTGTTGGATCGCGCGCCCGCGGACCGGCGCGGGAACGGCCGCCCATCCGGGTTGTGCGGCGCGCGCGGCGCGGCAGGCCTCGACGAACGTCCCGGCGTCGCCCAGGAGCGCCTCGGCCACGGTCTGCGACAGATCCGACGGGTTCGGCACGGTGAGACGGCCGCCCGGAGCGTCGACCTGGGGCACTCCGCCGACGATCGAAGCCACGGTCCGCGTCATGGACCTGATGCTACCGAGGTTGGTCTTGTGCGTGTTCGACCCGAGGACTTCAGAGTTGCTGCCCCTCGCGCCGATGGAAGAGCGAGGGGAGGAGCAACCATGCTTGAACAGGGGTTCGAACCGCTGCGGATCTTGGCCGGATTGCGATCGCACGGGGTTTCGTACGTGCTGGTCGGCGGGTTGGGTGCAGCCGTGCGCGGAGGGCCGATCGACACGGATGACGTCGACATCGTGCTTCCGAACGATCCGCAGAACCTCCCGCGCCTGGCGCTCTCGCTCCAACAGCTCGGTGCCCAGCTCGACGCGCCGGCCTCCGCGAGCGACGACCGTGTGTCCTACGACACGTCCTACGGCCGTCTCGATTGCCTGGAGCTTCCGTCGGAGTTCGCCTCGCTCGACGCGAACGCGACGGAGATGGAAGTGGGGAACGGCGTGACGTCTCGCGTGGCGTCGCTCGAGGATCTGGCTCGGCTGAAGCGGAAGTCGCCGGAGCTCGAGGGTGCGGTGCGCCTGCATGCCCTCGTTTCCACGGCTCCATCCACGGCTGAGGACCCCGCCGTGCAGTTGATGCGCGAGAACCTCGCTCCTCAATGGACGCGTGAGGAGCTGACCGAGCCCGCCGATGCCGACCCGGAGCCGAACGGTCGCATCGATCGCATCCTCGGGAAGCTCGCGAACGTCGACGTGTTCCTGAACGAGGTCAACCGAGGCGAGCGATCGCTCGGTCGCAAGAAGCGCTAAGCGCTACCCCCTCCTCCGCTGGGTCGACATCGCGCTGCGATCTCCGGCTACGATTTCCACGAGGAGAGGTTGAGTGAATCAGCTAGATCGCGTCTCTGTGACGCAGATGCTCACTGAGGCGGGCTGCGTCGCTGCCGGCGAGGAAGCCGATGAGCTCATGCGGGCTGCCGCCGGTGACCCGGACGTGCTCGACGACTTGGTGTCCCGTCGCACCGACGGCGAGCCGATCGCATGGCTGACGGGGGCGGTCACGTTCTGCGGGATCAGCTTGTTCGTGGCGACGGGCGTCTACGTGCCGCGATCGCAGACCGAGCCGCTCGCGCGACGAGCAGCGTCGCTCCTCCCGGTGGCGGGGGTAGCCGTGGATCTCTGCACGGGCGTCGGCGCGATCGCCGCCGTGCTGGTAGCGGCGGTGCCGACCGCGCGTGTGCTCGCGACGGAGCTCGACGGCAACGCGGCGCGCTGTTCCCGACGGAACGGCGTCGAGGTGTTCGAGGGCTTCCTCGATGACCCGTTGCCGCCGGAGTACGAGCACCGCGTCGACGTGATGACGGCCGTCGTGCCGTACGTGCCGACGGACGCGCTCCGCTTGCTCCCGCGTGACGTCCAGGCGTTCGAGCCACCGCTCGCGCTCGACGGCGGGGTCGACGGCACCGACCTCCTTGTGGAGGTTGTGCGAAGGAGCACACGTTGGTTGCGTCCTGGTGGCTGGCTCCTGCTGGAGTTGGGTGGTGACCAGGCCGAATCGATAGGACGACTTCTCCATGAGTCCGGGTTCGAGGGCGTCGACGTCTTGGCCGACGAGGACGGCGACCCTCGCGCGATCTGCGCGCACCTCTCGTCGTCCATGTGAGACTGCGATCTCACCGAGCTGGGGAGAGCGCATGTGTGCCGGCAAGATGCACGCCGATGAGGCGGACATCGATGCATCGCTCGTGCGGCGGTTGCTTGCCGCGCAGTTCCCGGAGTGGGCAGGCCTTCCTATCTCGCCGGTCGATTCCGCTGGGACGGACAACGCCCTCTATTGGCTGGGCGACGACATGGTTGTGCGACTGCCACGCATCCCTGGGGCCACCGGACAGGTGGAGAAGGAGCACCGGTGGCTGCCGAGACTCGCCCCGCTCCTGCCGCTTGCCATCCCTGTGCCGATCGCGAAGGGGATGCCCGCTGAGGGCTACTCCTGGCCCTGGTCCGTGTACCAGTGGCTCGAAGGCGAGATCGCGACCATGGAGCGCATCGCCGAGCCGCGCAAAGTGGCGAGCGAGCTGGGGCGGTTCGTCGCCGCCCTGCAGCGGATCGACACTACGGGCGGGCCGCCCCCAGGTGGGCGCCTCAGCTCCCGCGGCGAGCCGCTCGCAACGCGAGACGCCGAGACCCGCGATGCGATCGCGGCCCTGCACGGCATGCTCGATACCGCCGCGGTGACCGCAGCGTGGGAAGCAGCCCTGCGGGCGCCCGCCTGGCAGGGCCCGGCCGTCTGGCTTCACGGAGACCTCCTTGCAACGAACCTGCTGGCCCGGTGGGGTCGGCTCTGTGCCGTTATCGACTTCGGGTGCCTAGGTCTGGGTGATCCGGCATGCGACGTGATGACGGCGTGGATGTACCTCTCCGCTGCAACCCGGGACGCGTTCCGCGCAGCGCTACCCGTCGACGAGGCGACCTGGGCCCGAGGCCGCGGCTGGGCATTGTCGATCGGGCTGATCGCCCTTCCCTACTACCGGAGCACCAACCCAGTACTCGCCGCCATCGCCCGCCGTGCGATCGATGAAGCCCTCGCCGACCAGGAGCAGAGCTGACGGACGACATCAGCGTCGGGCCTCTGCTGCTTGTCGGAGGTGGAGGTGGCCGATAGCATCGTCGTGCGGGGTGGAGCAGTCCGGTAGCTCGCTGGGCTCATAACCCAGAGGTCACAGGTTCAAATCCTGTCCCCGCGACGAGAGAAGGCGGTTGGAAGGGATGTCGGGCGACCGGCATCCCTTCTGCTTGCCGGCGAGCGTCTCAGGGCTTTCGACCTACCAGGTTCCCGACTTTGGTCGCCCCGAAACGGCCGACCCGCCTATTCGTCTCGGTCGCCTCGACAGCTACGGTGTCCCGATGGGTGACGAGGGATCCACCGCTGAACGCCGTTGCGCGGCTCCGGGCTGCACGACCACGCTGTCCGTGTACAACTCGGACTACCTGTGCTTCGCGCATGCAGACGAGGTGTCCCGCTCCCGCTTCGACATGAGGTGGGCGAGACAGGCCAAACCTGCCCGCTATCGGCCATCGACCGAGTTGGGGACGCTCTCGCGGGTCGCGTCAGCCTAGTCTGTCCAGCTACGTGCTGACCTTCGGCGAGGTCTTCCGCAGGCAGACGTCGCCCGACACCAGAGCCTTCAGCTTCGCGACCGACCGGTATCTCCCGTTCTTGGATGCGCCGGGGGCCGAGTAGTTGCCCTTCCCGTTCGTCAGCACCGCAGCCACGGTCTTCCACTTCCCGCCTCGCTGCCGTTGGATGATCACGGGTATGCCCGAGCGACAGTCGGCGTACCCGTCGTCGACGCTCACCCGACCTTTCGCCCTGTTGCCCGACAGGACGAGAGAGACGTCCCGCTTGTGATCGACCACGAAGTCCGATGCGCTCAAGGATGTACCCCCCGGACCGACGACGGTGATCGGCCCCGTCCCGGCGCCGGCTGGGACCGTGGCGGTGATCTGTGTCGATGATCCCGCGGTGAAGGTGGCGGCCGGCGTCCCGCCGAACTTCACGGCCGTTGTTCCCTCGAAGCCTTTCCCCGTCACCGTAACCGTGTCGCCCACCATCCCCTCAGAAGGGGTGAACGAGGTGACGGATATCGCATTCGTGGCGATGTCGAGGCTCCAGCCGCCGCCTATCGAACCGCCGCCGTTGGCCGTGTCGTCGCCGCCGTACAGGCTCCAGGTGCCGTTCGGCGTCTTCCCGTTGAAGACCGACAACGACGTGTTGGTCAACGTGGGGTCGAGGTCGTAGCTCTCCCAGTCTGCCGGCCGGTACGAACCAGACACTAGGCCATCATTGTTCAGGATCTGGGAAGCGGCGGAGTCGTCGAACGTGAGGTCCACGGCGGTGGGGAGCTTGCGGTGTCCGGCATCGGCCATCAAGACCGTGTAGCTGGTCCCGGAAGGTCCGATGAGAACGACGTCGACATCGTCCGGCCACGCGTGGACGTAGCCGTACAGGGTGACGTTGATGTCGGTGATCGTGCCGGAAAGACCGGTGACGTTGATGGTCGAGGGGTACGGCGAGAACGGGCCCTGAGTCGGGATCGTGATGGGTGCTGGATTCGAGAACACGTTCGCCGCTTGGACAGGCACCGCCGTGACTCCGAGCATGAGCGTCGCGCCGAGGCATGAGACGAGCGCGCTGACCCGTCGACCCACGTGAAAGCGTGATCGTTGCACCGCAGTCCTCCCTATCGTTTCGGCCAGGTCCGATCCGGACGCCTGGGCTGCGGACGATAGCTACAGGTCATCAGACCGGTCAAGAGCAACCGTCACCTCAGAGGTGTTTCGACCGGTGGACCGCAACGCCGTCCAGCAGGGTGAGCAGGACCTCGGTCGTCGAGACGTCCGTGAGCGGAACACGCTCCACGTCGCGGTCCAGCACGATTACGTCGGCCTTCTTCCCCACCTCGATCGTGCCCGTCGTTTCGAGCTGGTGCATCTGATACGCCGAGTTCGCCGTGTGCATCCGCAGCGACGCGCGCCTCCGGATGCGCTCCTGCGCGTGCAGCGGGCCGGGGAAGTGGGGGTAGATCTCGTCCCCCTCGCGGTTCACGGCCATCTCGATCTGCCGGAACGGGATCAGCGGATCGACCGGCCAGTCGCTGCCACCGGTCACCATGCCACCTTCATCCGCGATGCTTCCCGACGGGTAGAGGTAACGCCACCGACGCGCCCCGATGTACGGCTTCGTGTAGTCGACCGTGTACGAGTCGAGCTCGGCCCACTGCATCTGCATGCACGCCAGCACGCCCAGCTCCGCGAACCGTCCGAGGTCGTCCGGGTGGACCAGTTCCACGTGCGCCACGGTGTGGCGGTTGTCCGTGGCACCGTTCGCGTCGGCAGCGTGCTCGAACGCGTCGAGCGCGGTGCGAACGGCACGGTCGCCGATCTCGTGCGTGTGCACCTGCCATCCGGCCGCGTCGAGCGCCGCGACTCCCGGGTTCGCGACCTCGGGATCGAAGTAGGTCGGGCCTCTCGTATCGCCGGGCTCCCAGTGCGGGTGCTCATCCGTCCCCGTGTTCTCCCGGTACGGCTTCAGCAACGCGGCCGTGTGGGTCGGGGCCTCGATCACACCGTCGAGGAACAACTTGACCGTCGGAGCGGTGAGGAGGCCGCCGACGTGCGGCGACCGCTTGGCTTCGAGCGAAGCGATGACCGTCGCCGGATCCTCGAGCTCTTCCGCCGAGATCGTCAATGCGTACTGTGCGCGCGCGGTCAGCCTGCCGGCGTCCCGGAGCGACGCCGCGGAGGCGAGGGAAGCCTCGTCCGAGCTGGCGTTCATGAACGACGTGATGCCGAGGCGGTTCATCTTGCGGATCGCGGCGCGCAGGGCTCGAGCGTTCTGCTCGACCGACGGAGCGGGGATGTGTCGGCCGACCAGGCCGACCGCCGAGTCCTCGAGCAGGCCGGTGGGCTCTCCGCTTGCGTCGCGGATGATCTCTCCATCCGGTGGATCCGGGGTCGCAGCGGTCACGCCCGCGATCTCGAGCGCCCGAGAGTTCGCGAGCGCGGTGTGTCCGTCGAGCGAATGGACCAAGATAGGCCGCGCCGTGTCCAAGACGTCGAGGTCGGCTTTCGTGGGAACGGTTCCGGCTGGCTGGATCGCCTGGTAGTCCCAGAACCTGACCCGCAGCCAACCCTTGGGCTCCTCGTCCTCCGTCTGCTTCAGGCAGACGGTGATGCGATCCCGCATCTCATCGAGCGTGAGCTGGAGGTAGCCCAGGCTGCATTGCGCCAAGGACTGGCCCGCCGACAACGGGTGCATGTGCGCGTCCTGGATCCCGGGCATCACCGTTCGGCCCTTGAGGTCGATGACCTCCGTCGTCGGGCCGATCAGATCCGCTGCCCCGGCATCCGTCCCCACGTAGACGATGAGGTCGTC
>JBBQVZ010000136.1:0-8551 GCA_038211015.1 Actinomycetota bacterium
TCGACCTCGACCTCCTCGAGCTGCTGGAGCCAGACGCGAAGATCGCCGGTCTCGGGATCGATGTACGCGCGGACCCCGACGAAGTCGTCGTCGCCTTCGGGGTTCTCCTGCTTCCACCAGGTCTTGTAGGCGGAGGCCATGGCCTCCTCCAGGCCGGCGAGGATCGTCTCGAACGCGATGCCTTTCTCCCGTTCGAGCTCGCGCAAGGCGGCGATCATCTCGGCATTCATCGTGCGCTCCTCTTCAACTCTGCGTCCCAGTCGACGACCGTGCGCGCCGACGCGATGTCGACGTGGCGGACGCGCAGCTCCCCGTCGGCGACGGCGACCACGATGCCGTCGTCGTCGGCCGACATCAGCTCGCCCGTGATGTTGGTTCGCCCCTCGACGGGCATGGTCGTCTTCACCTTCACCGTGTCTCCCACCCGTCGCTCGAAGTCGCGCGGCCGTTTCAGCGACCGTTCGATCCCCGGCGACGACACCTCGAGCGCGTACGGACCTGGGGCGAACCCCTCGACGTCCAGACGCCGCGACACCTTCTCGGCCAGCTCGGCGATCGTGTCCACGTCGACGCCGCCGTCGCGGTCGACGACGACCCGGAGGATCCTGCGGCCCGATTCGCGCCGGAACGCGACGTCCACGAGATCGAAGCCCGATCCCTCGATGACGGGCCTGATGAGCGTCTCCGCTTCCATCCGGGCCCCCCTTCGACAAAGAAAGTGGGCGCGAGCCCACTTCCGGACACAACTCTGCTGACTGTTCGACGTTGAGTATAGCCGACCCCCGCGGAAGTGCTGCTCAGAGCGCCCGGCGCCGGCCGTCGGGGGTGTTCCAGTGGTCCCGGCCGTTCATCCTGCGCACCAGGCGGGCGTCCTGCCAGTCCAGGTGAGACGGGATGCGGAGCGTCTCGCACGCGGACTCCGCGGCCTCTCGCGTCGGGAACTCGTCTCGATCCCACAGGCCGGTGACGTCCACCAGCATCAGGTCCCAGGTCTGCAACCCCACGTGCTGGATCACGCCTTCGACCTGCTGGTGCAGCTTGACGAACTCGGCCAGGTGGTTCGGCATCCTTCCCACGGAGCCGAGCTTACGGCGCCGTGGCCAACAGGTCGACCACGGCCGCCGAGGCCTCGGCGATCGGTGCCTGCGTCTTGTCACCCGTCGCCCGGAGTTTGAGATCCACCGTCCCGGCCTCCAGCCCGCGTTTGCCGACCACGACCTGCACGGGATAGCCGATCAGGTCCGCGTCCGCGAACTTCACCCCGGCCGATTGCTCGCGATCGTCGATCACGACGTCGACGCCGCGCCCCCGGAGCTCCTCGTAGATCCGCTCGGCCTCGGCGACCGTCGCATCGTGGTCGCGGGTCGCGATCACGATCACCACCTCGAAGGGCGCGAGGACCTTCGGCCAGACCATGCCGACGTCGTCGTGCCGCTGCTCGACCGTCGTGGCCATGATCCGCCCGAACCCGATCCCGTAGCTCCCCATGACGTATGGCTTCTCCGTCCCGTCCTCATCGACGAACCGCGCCCCGAGCGGTTCGGAGTACTTCGTCCCGAGCTGGTAGATGTGGCCGACGACGATCGATCGCCCGATCCGAAGCGTCCCACCATCGATCGGACAGCGATCTCCCTCGCGGAACTCGACGACGTCCTCCCACCGATCGACCCGGAAGTCGCGATCGACGTTGGCGCCGGTGACGTGGCGGTCCTTCGCGTTGGAGCCCGTCACCCAATCGTTCCCGCCGCGCACCGTGAGGTCAGCGAGCACCTGCACGTTTCCATCGAAACCCTGCGGTCCGACATAGCCCTTCGCGAACCCACGCGCGCCGAAGTCAGTGTCCTGGAAGGGCCGTACCTTCGCCGGGAACATGAGCTTCCCGAGCTTCTCCACGTTGACCTCACGGTCGCCCGGCACCAAGACGGCCGTCGTCGTGCCGGCCACGTCGAACATCACGCACTTGAGTGTCTTCGACGGCGCAACGCCCAACAGGGAGGCGAGCGCATCGATCGTGGGCGTGTCCGGCGTGTCGATCTCGGTGAGCGACTCGGTGCCCTCGCCTGCAGGTTCAGGAACCATCGGACGAGCGGCCTCGGTGTCGGCGAGGTAGTCGCCGTTCTCGCACTCGACGAACAGGTCTTCGCCCACCGTGGCGCGCGCCATGAACTCGTGATTGACCCCGCCGCCGATCTGTCCGGGGTCGGCTTCGACGATCACGTAGTCGACGCCGCAGCGCGCGTAGATCCGCTCGTACGCCTCGTACATGATCCGATAGGACTCCCGCATGCCGTCTTCATCGCGGTCGATCGAGTACGCGTCCTTCATCAGGAACTCGCGCACGCGGAGGAGCCCGAATCGGGGACGGAACTCGTCGCGGTACTTCCATTCCACCTGGTAAACGTTCTTCGGCAGGTCGCGGTACGAGGGGAGGTCGGCGGCCGCCATCAACGCGACGACCTCTTCCTGCGTGGGGCCGAGGATCAGGTCTCGGTCGTGGCGATCGGTCAGCTTGAAGAGCGTCTCGCCATAGAGGTCGTACCGGCCGGTCGCTCTCCACGGGTCGGCAGGCAGGAGGATCGGCATCCGCAGCTCGATCGAGCCTGCCGCGTCCATCTCGTCGCGAACGATGGCCTCGATCTTGCGTATCGTCCGGAGGCCGAGCGGAAGGATCGTGTAGACCCCGGACATCACCTGCCGCACGAACCCGCCGCGGAGCAGGAGGCGATGGCTCGCGATCTCGGCATCCGCGGGATCCTCGCGCAGGGTCGGCACGAACAGCTTGGACAGACGCATGGGGCCTCAGGATACCGGCCGCACCGCGCGATTCGTTGACGCAGCCGCTGCTCAGCGGGCACAATCGCCGCCTGATGCGGATGCACGGGATGACCTGGACGTGGCGTCGGGGCTCGCGGAGCCTCATGCCGGCGCGTTCGTAGGTCCCGCGCTCGCACCGCGAGCCCCGCCACCCCGGGCCGACGGTCCGGGGTTCCTCCGTTCCTCGTCGTCCGATCCCCCGGCGGATCCGGCGGCACCGACCAGAAGGAGCGCACGTGGAACCGCATCTGCAGGTGAGGCCCAGCCGCGACGAGTTCGACACGCTCGCGGCCCAATGGCCCTTGGTTCCCGTGTGGACGGAGCTCCTGGCCGACGTCTCCACGCCGGTCGGGCTGTTCCCGGCGCTGGCGGGCGACGGCCCCGGCTTGATCCTGGAGTCGGTCGAGCGATCCGAGCGGTGGGGCAGGTACTCGTTCGTGGCCGGCGACCCGGCGGCGACGGTCGTCGTGGACGCTGACGGCGTGCGGATCGACGACATCGTGCGGCCGCTCCCGACCATGGCGCTCTCCGCCGACGCCGCCCCGCGGGAGGCACTGATCGCGATCGCGCGTTCGTTGGCCGGCCCGCGGCTCGCGGACCTGCCGCCGCTGATCGGCGGTCTGATGGGCTACCTCGCGTACGAGGCGGCCACGCTCCTCGACGGCCATCCGGCACCCGAACCGAACGACGCGCCGTGTCCGCCCGTCGGCCTGTTGGTGATCGATCGGGCGGTGGTGTTCGACCACTGGCGGCAACGGCTCATCCTGATCGCGCACGTGCCCGCCGGTGGCTACGACGACGGGGTCCGAGCGGTCCAGGATCTGGCGGCCACGATCGCGTCGGCCGAGACGCCCGCGCTCGCGCCGTCGGTCTCGCCACGGGGATCGACCGACGCCGGCGAGGCCAACATGCCCGACGAGGGCTATCGCTGGACCGTGTCCGCGTTCAAGGAGCACATCCTGGCCGGGGACATCTATCAGGGCGTGCCCTCGCGGCGGGTGACGTTCGCCGCCCCCGACGGCGGCTTCCCCATCTACCGCCGTCTGCGCGTGACCAACCCCGCCCCGTACATGTTCTTCGTGCGCATGCTCGGGATGGAGCTGGCCGGGTCCTCCCCCGAGCCACTCGTGCGCGTCGAGGGCCGCCGCGTGTCCGCTCGACCGATCGCCGGTACGCGTCCGCGGGGTCAGACCGAGATCCGCGACCGGCTCCTGGAGCACGAGCTGCTTGCCGACCCGAAGGAGCAGGCCGAACACGCGATGCTGGTGGACCTTGCCCGCAACGACCTCGGCCGCGTGTGCGTCGCGGGCTCCGTGCGACCGACCGAGCTGATGGAGGTCGAGCGGTTCACCAAGGTGATGCACATCGTCTCGACCGTGGAGGGTGAGCTCCGGGAGGAGCTCCATCCGCTGGACGCGCTCGCGGTGACGTTCCCGGCGGGGACCGTCACCGGCGCGCCGAAACGACGGGCGATGGAGCTGATCGCCGAGCACGAGCCGACCGCGCGCGGCCCGTACGCCGGCGCGGTGGGCTACCTGACGTTCGCGGGCGACCTCGACTTCTGCATCACGATCCGGACGGCGGTCATCGTGGACGGCCGGGTGTCGGTGCAGACAGGCGCCGGCGTGGTCGCCGACTCCGACCCCGAGAGCGAGCTGCAGGAGACCAAGGCGAAAGCCGCGGCGTTGCTTCCCGCGGTCGCGCCGGGCGACGGTAGGCTCGACGATCAGAAGGGATCCGCATGATCCTGATCGTCGATCACTACGACTCGTTCACCTACAACCTCGTCCAGCTGGTCGAGAGCCTCGGCCGGCCGACGGAGGTCGTGAAGTCCGACGCGGAGCCGGCCGAAGCGCTCGTCGCGCTGAAGCCCGACGCCGTGATCCTGTCACCCGGACCCGGCCGCCCCGAGGACGCGGGCGTGTTCACGGCGCTGCTCACGCTCCTACCGGACGAGACACCGGTGCTCGGCGTGTGCCTCGGCCACCAGGCGCTCGGCGTGGCGTGCGGCGGGGTCGTGGACCGTGAGACCCCCGTGCACGGCAAGGCGTCGCTCGTCTACCACGAGGGCAAGGGGATCCTGGAGGGCGTGACCGATCCGTTCGAAGCCGGCCGGTACCACTCGCTCGTCGTGCTGCGGAAACAGCTACCCGACGAGCTGGAGCTGACCGCGTGGACCGAGGACGGGTTGGTGATGGCCGCGCAGCACCGAACGCTCCCCCGCTACGGCGTGCAGTTCCACCCGGAGTCGATCCTCACGCCCGAGGGTCCGCGGATCGTCGAGAACTTCCTGCGGCTCTCGGCGAGCTGACGGTGAAAGAGCTCCGCCATCCGGCCGGAGATGACTACGACCGCGTCATCGTGCAGCTCGACGACTGGTGGGGTGGACGCGAGATGACGGTTCCAGGACGGCGTCCCCGTCCACACCGGCTTCCACGGACCCGGCCAGGATCGGGTCGTCTTGCGTCGAAGGATCGCGGCGCACGACGTCTAGGGTCCAGGACACCGGAGGCCGTAGGCGAACTCGGCCGAGTTCGGCGACACGCGGCACCCGGCTTCGTTCACCGCGACGAACGAGCCCGCGGGGATCGACTTCAGCTCGTCCATCAGTTCGTTCGTCCAGTGGGAGTTGACCTCACCTTGGAAATACCAGTCGCTGCCGTTGTCCGCCACGATCAGGCCATAGTGCTTCATCGCATCGATGATGACCTTCGCGTCGGCGCTGTACGTCGACGTGTCGAACCCGGCCTTGAGGCGGAAGCGCGCACCCATCGGCGGGCACCGGTTGTCGCTGCTGCCGGCTTGATGGCGGGCGGGCCATACGTAGTGCTGACTCGTGCAGTTCACGGTGAAACGGATCGCGTGCTGGATGGGTCCGGCGTCGACCTCGTCCCAGCGCACGAGCCCGGGGAAGATCGGCAGACCCGCCGCGTCGGCCGAGGTCCACGTGTCGGGCCGCAGGTCGTTCGCGTTCGGCCCCTCCAGCTGGAAGATCGCGCCGCTGCCGGCCGAGGGGTTCCCGTCGTTCCACTCCGCCGCGTACAGCTCGTACAGCGTGCACGTGTCTCGATCGATCATCGTCGCGTGTCGGTCGGACCCGCCTTCCACGTGGATGTCGGGCCCGAACGGGTAGGGGCCGGGATCGCTCTCGTCGGCGTACCCGAAGTCGACATGCACGGTCTGATGGGAGCCATCCACCACGTCGAAGGGTATCCCGTAGTTCGGCGGACCGAAGTCCGGGTGAAGCAGCGTCGACCCGGCATGCATCGATCGCTTCCAGATCTTGCTCTTCTTCGCCACGGGGAGCTTGGAGATGTCCATGTTCCAGACGTTGTCGTCGGGGAAGACCTGGCACGAGCTGCCGGGCGCGGGAGTCCGCATGGGCAGGGGAGCGGCCGAAGCCGGCTGGAACGTCACCGCCGCGAGCATCAGGACCGCGGTCGCGGCGGCAGGTCGGATCCTCCCTTCCATGCGTCGCATCATCGGCATCCTTCCCGTAGGAAGTTGAGCCCGAGGCGGCGCTGGGTGCCTAGTCTGACCTAGACTAGCTCGTCTTCAGTGTCGGGAGCGATCGCTTTGGCGGCCGCGATCTTCTCGGCCTCCGCGACGAGTCGCTCCACGAACTGGTCCTCCGGGATCTTGTCCGTGACCTCGCCGTTCACGATCAGGAAGCCCTGGCCCTTGCCCGCGGCGATCCCGAGGTCGGCCTCACGTGCCTCACCGGGTCCGTTCACCACGCACCCCATCACGGCGACGCGGAGCGGCACCTTGATGCCCTTCTTCTCGAGCGCCTCGTTCACCTGCTTGGTCAGGCCCAGGACGTCGACCTCAGCGCGGCCGCACGATGGGCACGCGACCAGATCGAGACCGCGCTTACGGAGGCCGAGCGACTGCAGGATCGCGGTGCCGACCTTCACCTCCTCGACGGGATCGTCGGTGAGCGAGACCCGGATCGTGTCGCCGATGCCTTCGGCCAGGAGCGCCCCGATCCCCACGGCGCTCTTCACGCCGCCCATCGGCATGGGGCCGGCCTCGGTGACCCCGAGGTGCAGCGGGTAGTCACACTTCTCCGCCAGTTGGCGGTACGCCTCGATCATCACGCGTGGGTTCGAATGCTTCACCGAGATCTTGATGTCGAAGAAGTCCTCGTCCTCCAGGATGCGGGCCTCGTTCAGCGCGGACTCGACGAGCGCCTCCGGCGTGGGCCTGCCGTACTTCTCGAGCAGCTCCTTCTCGAGCGAGCCCGCGTTCACGCCGATGCGGATCGGCACGCCGCGCGCCCTCGCCTCGCGGGCGATCAGGCGGACCTTGTCCTGGTACTTGATGTTGCCCGGGTTGATCCGCAGTCCCTGGATGCCGGCCTCGAGCGCCGCCATGGCGTACTTCCACTGGAAGTGGATGTCCGCGACGACGGGAACGGTCGACTTGGCGGCGATCGCGGTGAGCGCCTCGGCGTCTTCCCAGTGCGGTACCGCGACGCGGACGATGTCCACGCCCGTCGCGACCAGCGACGCGATCTGCTGCAACGTCGCGTTGATGTCGGCCGTCTTTGTGGTCGTCATCGACTGGACGCTGATAGGAGCGCCGCCGCCGATCGGCACGCCGCCGAGCGTGATCTGCCTCGTGTCGCGTCGCGTCGCCGTCACCTGCATCAAGTCTCTCAGAGCCCGAACACCTGGAAGGTGACACGGCGTGCCTTGGGCTCGTCCAGCTCCATGAAGATCAAGCGCTGCCACTTCCCGAACCCCGGTTCCCCGGCCACGACGGGGATGGCGTGCGATGTCGCCGACAGCATCATCGCCTTCACGTGCGCGTGGCCGTTCTTCCGCTCGTCCTCGTGCATGTTCTGCGTCCGGATGTCGAAGTCGTCGTGGGCGTAGTAGACGTCCTCGTGAGGGATCAGCTCGGTCAGATGTCGCCGGAAGTCCGCCATGGCGCCGTCCTCCCATTCGTTGATCAACAGCGCGGCCGTGGTGTGCTCGCAGAACGCGATCGCCGCGCCCTCGGTGACCCCCGCGTCCTTGATCGCCCGCTTGAGGTCATCGGTCAGATCGAGGTATCCGTAGCGCTCCCCCGCGGTGACCTCGACGGTAGTAATCAACGACCTCACGGTTCCCTCCTGTTCTTGGCCGCGGGTGCGACCGGTAGATCGAACGTGAACACGCTGCCTGTTCCGAGCTCGCTCTCCGCCTTGATGTGCCCTCCGTGCGCCTCGACGACCGAGCGCGCGATCGCGAGCCCGATGCCGGTGCCTCCGTCCTCGCGCGAGCGCGCGGGATCGGCGCGATAGAACCGCTCGAAGAGGCGGGGAAGATGCTGGGGCGGTATGCCTACGCCGGTGTCGGCAACGCGCACTTCGACAGAGCCGTTGTGACTCTGCGCCGACACCATGACCGTTCCGCCGGACGGCGTGAACCTCACCGCGTTGTCCACCAGGTTGAACAACACCTGATGGATGCGCTCGCGATCGGCGTCGACGGGCGGGAGGTCGATGGGAAGCGCGCTCTCGACGCCGACGCCGCGGTCCGAGCGCGCGACCTCGATCTCCGAAAGGACCTGAGTCACGAGCGGAGCGAGCGGGGTCTCTTCGCGCAGCAGCGGGAGCTCACCGGACTCCAGTCGGGAGAGCTCCAAGAGCTGCTCGATCAACCTGCCCAGGCGCTCCGTCTGCGACAGCATCACGTGCAGCGTCTTCGGATCGGGCTGCTCCACGCCGTCCAGCAGGTTCTCCAGGTGC
>JBBQVZ010000137.1:0-8125 GCA_038211015.1 Actinomycetota bacterium
GACGAGTTCGCGCTTGCCGACGTCATCTCGGAGTACCTGTCGGCCTTGAAGGTCGCCAATAGGAGTCCGAAGACGATCAGCTGGTATGCCGACATGCTCTGGGAGTTCGTCCGGTTCATCGAGCGGGACGGCGGTCGGGCGACGGTCCCGGACCTCGCCCCGGTCCAGGTGCGGCGCTGGCTGCTTGCGATCCAGTCGGGACGCTCGCGAAGCCTTGCTCCGAGCAGCATGGCCGCCCGCGTCCGGACGGTGAAGGCCTTCGGGACCTGGATCGCGAACGAGCTCGATCTGCCGGCGAACCCTGTTCGGGGCGTGCCCGTTCCTCGTGTCCCCGAACTTCTCGTTCCCAGCCTTAGGGAGCCCGACGTGCTCGCCCTTTTACGAACCCTCGATGCAGGTTCGCAACAACCCGAGCGCGACCGCGCGATCGTGCTGCTCCTGCTCGACACAGGCCTGCGCGTGAGCGAGGCCGCCAGTCTTCGAGTCCGCGACCTCGACCTTATCGAGGGTCGGTGCCGTGTACTCGGGAAGGGCGGTCGCGAGCGCGTGGTGCCGGTCGGCCGAAAAACCCGTCGTGCCCTCCGACAGTGCCTTGCTGGTCGCGGCAAGCTCTTGCCCGACGACCCGCTGTTCATCGGGCGAGGTGGTTGGCCGCTCCACGCCCGAGGCATCCAGCAGCTCGTCCGCCGGCTCAGCCGCCGCACCACGCTCGCAATGCGATGCTCACCTCACGTCCTTCGCCATACCTTCGCTCGGTCATTCCTTGCCAACGGAGGCGACGTGTTCTCACTCCAGCGGATCCTCGGCCACAGCCCCTCGTCGCTACAGGTCACCCGTCGCTACGTCGATCTTCTCGATGACGACCTTCGAGCTGTGCATCGGGACGCTTCGCCGGTCGATCGTATGGGTTGAGTTGGCACCGACTCTGGCCGGATGAGGTCATCCGTCTGCCGCCGCGCTCGTTCTGGACAGGCACCCTCCGGCCAGGTACACGGATAGGATGCGGGAGGTCCCTAAGAGGTTCGGACGCACCCGTCGGCCACGGCTCAATCGACAGTTGCGTTTTGACGTAGCGCGAGTGGGCAGGTCGCGTGTCACCGAAGGTCGGGGTCGCCCATCGGGCCCGCCGCGATGAACTCGGCCAGGAGGCGCTCACCTTCCTCTGCAGTGATCGGCTCGGCGTCGGTCACGCCGCCGATGCCGCTGAAACGAGCGAGGCCTTCACGATCGGGTCGCCATGTCATCGTGTAGCGACGCTCGAAGACCTCGTACCGTCCACCTCCGGCCTCGGGAGTACGACAGATCAGCCCGTGGGTGTGACCGCTTGACACGAGAGCGCCCCACCAGACGCGGTCGAGATCTCGCCAGAGATCGTCTCTGGGCGTCCCGTTAGTCGCCTTCGAAATGCTGCTCATGGGCGAGCACGCTACAGCGATTTGTCCCGATCTGGAGACCGCGTCGTGGAGCACGGCTAGCAGGTCTCGGACCTGCGCCTGCTGCTCATTGGGACCGGCCGCGAGAGCCGCTCGCAACGCGCCCGCTGAGAGGCCGGGTTGAGCAATGCCCATTGATCCCGTCACGACGGGGCCCCTCGATCGCAGCGACTCTTTCGACCGGGCCTGGAAGGATCCGCGTGACTGTCGAGTTCAGCGGCTTGGCGCGGCCGGGTGCAACGGGCATCTGGCGTCTACCCTCTGATCTCAACCCCAGATGGGATCCCGGGTTACGGGAGGCCTAGGAAATCAGGGCCCCCTTCGTGACATCGATGTCGAGCGCGCCCGTGGGCGTGTACTCCGTCCACGTGCCGATGAGCGTACCCACTGCCGGAGTCGCCTCTGTGCCTGGAGCTGGGGGAGCCACGTCAATTAGAGCGTCGTACTCGGCCTGCGCGGCCTGCACCTGATCGATGACGGCCTGGTAGCGGTGGCCCGTTGGTAGCTGGCCGATTCGACCCTGGTCGAGCAAGGATGCGAGCTCGCTTTCAAAGCCCGGCTGGATAGGCAGGATGACGCGCGCAGCACCGGCGCGGAGGAACGAGGCATGCCCATCGTCCGGGTGCGTGAGGAAGACCTTGTCCATTCCCGCGCGGCCCGGCGCACCCCAGAAGTACGGATACAGCTGCCACGTGAGCCTGTTCCAATCGATTGCCTGGTGGACGAACTTGATGTACTCGCCGTATTCAAGGACCTGCCGCCACGACGAGTCACTGAGGCCGACGCTGTTGCCGAGATCATCTATGGGCGCAGCATCTGCGAACCCCGGAAAGAGCCATTCGAGCACCGCACGCATGAGCTGTTCTCGCTCCAGGCGGCGCAGCACCGCTGCATCGGCGGCGGTGTCGATCTGGCGCGCAAGTTCAGCGCGACGCATGCGAATGGTGTCTTGGACCTGTACGTAGCTTGCAAAGGCGGCATCGCGCAGGAGGCCATAGCTCTCTAACTGCCACAACTCGTAGTCCGCACCCAGCGGCGGCGGTGTTTTGATACCTACCGTGCCGTATCCAGCGGCAAATGACAGCCAGTTTTTCCTCGTGATTTCGCGGGGCGTGACCTGCGGATCAAACGTCTTCGCGAGTTCTGCGTCGTACCTTCGCAACAACTCGTGGCGCGCCCGTAGTCGCCGTCCAGGATCAGGGATCACCACGTCATAGGTCATCCGAACCCCGACGCGATGCAGGTCAACGCGCCAACGCCGCATGCGGCGGAAGTAGTCCACCCGCATCGTGTGGTCAGCGCTCGGGTTCTCGATCAGCCTGGACGTGAAGTCCTCTGTTCCTGTGGTCGTCGCGACAGTGAATGACACCTTGTGGTCGCGTATCGAGCGGGTTGAGGCCGCGGAAGTGATCGCGCGCGAATGTTGACGGCTCTCTTGCGCCGAACGGGCGCTCGTGACAACGGATGTCCCGGAAGCCGGGCTGCCCATGGTCACGCCGTTGGACGGACCCAGGCTGCTCTTGTCGGTCCGACTGTCCTCGGTCTGCGAGGAGATCGCGATCTCGTCGGTCTCAGCCACGCCGCGTTCGCTGTAGTTCTCGAGGTGGTCCTGCACTAGCTCGGTGAAATCGGTCTCTCGGACAGCCCATTCCTTGTGCGACAAGGTGACCTTCTCGCCAGGGGCCAGGGGAAGGCTGTAGACCAGCTCGCCGCGCTCGGTCGCCACGGGCGTCATGTCCAACGATTCGAGGTGCAACAGTCCTATTGGCTCAACAGTTCGTCGGAGGAGCGCGTCGATGACCACAGCACTGGTTCGCTTCCGCCGATCGATCTCCTCAAGCGCGGCGATCGGGT
Organism: Actinomycetota bacterium; assembly: GCA_038211015.1. Classification (GTDB taxonomy): domain Bacteria; phylum Actinomycetota; class UBA4738; order UBA4738; family HRBIN12; genus JBBQVZ01. The sequence goes on from JBBQVZ010000137.1 coordinate 3,288, forward strand.
CTGCCGTTGCAACATCGGCGCCGGGCGGCAGGTAGGGATCAACGATCCCCCAGAACTCCTGTGGTGCGGACGGAATTTGTTCCGGTACCCGCCCGAAGGGAGAAAAATCGCTTGACCGCAAGGTCTGCTGGTCCTGCGCCAGGCCCGCTGCCCGTGCCAACTCGGCCAATCGGCCGGCCGCGTCCAGAAAGCCGCCGCCATCTATCGAAGCCGGGGACAGCAGCTGTTCGCCACCGGTCGCAAACCGAAAGGAAGAGGACAAAGCGCTCGCGTGCACCCAGCTCATCAGTGGCGCAGGCTCCTCTTTCTCGAGCTCGTCAGGGGCGATTGGCTCGTGGGTCATGGGCTCGTGAAGCGCCCGGATCCCTTCGGCGAGCAGTCTCTGGCGGAGGCCCTGGACTCGCTCCACGAACTGCACGACCTGCTCGTGTGGCACGTCCTGAAGGGCTTGGGCCGCCTCGATACTGCGGGTGGCCGAAGGTGCTCTCGTCATCCGTTCGACGACATCAATAACGGCGAGTTGCTCGTCGCTTCGACCGGTCCGTCGTAACTCCTCGTTTTCAGCGTTGACGACATCAAGACTGCGCAGGGCGGCAGCAACCGTCAGCAGGTGGCCACGGGGATCAGTGGTCTCCCCAATGCGCACTGGAGTGAAGGTCGCCTTGAGGAAGGATCGTCGCGAGTTATCAAGTTCATCGTCGGCGGACATGCGATTTCCTCACTAGATAGGCGGCGTCGCCAGCCGGAATCGACGGCGACGGCCCCTGATGACGTCGGTCACGGGCCTGGCTGCCCCGGTCCCCGGTGACGGCATAGACGCAATTGGATGAGGATGACGCAGGCGGTTCGGCGCGACCTTCGGGGTCATATTCAACTGGTGTGGGCCGAGGGTGCGCCTACCAGCTGCAATGTCGTGCTCCAGGAAGAGCCCCAGCCCAGAATGTCGGATCCGGTACGTGGTTTCATCCCACTCCACAACCTGCGGTCGCCTGCCCTCGACATATCGATTCTCAAAGCGGGGGAACTCATCCAAGGGGAAGTAATAGCCGTTTACGGTTGCGCCCCCGTCGGTCGGCGAGAACTCCATTCTGAAGCTGCCAACGGGATCGTTCGCAGCGGCGGGCATCTCAAACGTCAACTTCAGCGTATCCAGGTTTCCGATGCCTGAGACGCTGAGAGGTGCCCTGCGGATCGCATCGGCGAATCCCGCAAAGCTCCCGAACCGGTCGGCATTGCCGATCGCACAGACCCAGAAGTTGCTTCCCGTTTCGGCCCGGAGCTCCGTCGAGGTGAAGCGCCCCTCATCCCGTACCTTCCGGGATGGGTCATCCCGGGCCGGATCGTCGTCGAAACGATGGTCTTGCAACCACTGCACGGGTCTTGCTGAGTAGAGCGCCACATAGCCTCGACCCTTGCGTCCGAATACCCAGCTGCCCTCCGACATCCACGCCTCGTCGGTCGGGATCGGATCAACTTCGTCGAAGAACTCCACGGGAAACCAAGCATGTGTTGGTGTCTTGCTGAAGGATCGTGTCTGAGTGTCGAAGTCGTAGGCAATAATCGCGGCGTCACGGTACTGCATGATCCTCGGCAGGCAGATCGAGCCACCCCACTCGTACAGTCCTTCCTTCCTGAGGTCGTCCATGTTGGCCAAGCCGAATATCTTGGCGCCGTCGACCATCGCGTCGCTGCCCTGCAACAGCATCATGTGTTTGAAGATCTCCCAGCCTTCAGCCAAGGCGTACCCTCCCCCAGAGGCCGTTAGCGGGGCGTTGGTCCAGATACATGCCTCCAAGCCAAGGCTGGCGATCCATGGCAGTTTCTGGAACGAAATCTCGCCGGGGCGATGGCTTTGAACACTGGACAGCATCGCGTCACCCACGCTGAACGAGGCCAGGTTCGCGCGGGTAAGCACGTTGCCGCGGTTGAACAATTCCAGCAGCGATTCCAGCGTCACCTGGAGCGCTGAGTCCGGGATATGTGGCGGTGGGGGCGCATCGCCGGTGATGTCGTACATCAACTCGGCGAGCCCATCAGCGATCAGGGTGCCCAGATCCTCCAGAAGATGGATCACGCTTTGGATGGTGAGTCCAACCGAGGCCAAGGACAGGGAGCCGAACAGGAGGTTCAGCGGGAACGGCGAGATGGCGCACAGGAGCCCGGACCCAGCGGCGACGTTGGTGCCCACGGTAAGGGAGGCACCGTCGAGGAGCAGTGACCGGAGCGGCGCGGGAAAACCTCCCAACAAAGGGATCAAGGTCTCGAGCGACCACAATAGGTTCATCGGAGGCGTCAGCCGCAGGTTTTCATACGCCGCCGCGGTCCGCTTTGTGGACTCGAGCATCTCCTCGGTGAAGTAGACACCCAGCCCCCACCAGAAGGCGACGTCGTCGAGAGTCTCCTTGCCAATGCCCGCGGCCTTGCCCTCGGCTTCGGTGATCGACGAGCGGGACCGGTCCCAGGAAGGTTCGCTGTTATCAACATACATGCGATCGAGACCGATCGCGAGAAGCGCTTCGGGAACCTCGTAGCGGGTCGAGGTGCATAGCGCGATCGCGGTGTTCTCTCCGGCGATGTGGTCTCCACGCGAGCCAAACAAAACCTCCACCGTCTCCCCGATCGAGTGCTCCCAGCCGTAGCCCTTGTGCTCGTAGTAGCAGCGCCCCGCGGACGAAGCGAAGCTTCCGCGGCAGGTGAACCGCGCAAGGTCGAAGACGAGTCGGTCGAGGACCATCGCCGCTTTCGTCCTGATGACGTCGTCCTCGGCAAAGTCGACAAGGTTGAGTAGTGGCGGGAAGTCCTCGTTGTAATACCCGGGGGCATTCCATTCACTGAAGCCGTAGCGGAGTCGCCGGTCCAGCCACCGCAGGACGCGTTCGCGACCGAGCGTCTGATGGTCGCGGCCCGTCACAGGACCGGCCTCGCTCCAACCGGACCGCTTGAATTCCTTTGTCGCGAACACGCTGCCAACGAGATACTCGGCGGCGTGGAACTGCACCTGATGGTTCTCCGACCAGAAGGTCATCTCGCCGCCGTCGTTTCCGTGCGCCCGGGGCTCGTCGATCCAGTACTTGAACTGCAGGAGTGAGGCCTTGATGCATTCCGCCACGTAGGTGGGCACGCGAGGGTCAGGCGGGCCAGAAAGCCCGCCATAGAGGAAGCCAAACCGGAGCACGTCCGTCACCTTGAAGTCGGCGGTGTCCTTGAGCTTGAGGATGTGCTCGCCAAGGTTGGGCCGCAGAACCGCCGACCACCAGTAGATCCCATCCGCATCGCTGTCCGGCCAGACCCATCCCTCGGGGACCTCGATGTCGGGATCGAAACAGAAGGACAGTTGGTCGCCGTACAGGCAGCTCAGCAGTCGCGCAAAGAGAGCCCCGGGGGCATCGGGCGGCAGCTCTTTCGGCGGTTTCAACGGTGGCGTCAAGCCTGGGTTGTGGTTCGGCTTCCACGATCCAGGCGCCTCCTCATACGTTGGGAAGCCCTGGAACGTTTGCAGGTCCGCAATTGCCACCAAAGCCTCGCGCGCGGGAAGCTTGGCTTGCCAGGCCAGCCACGCGAGCAGGTTGCTGCATCCTTCCGTCGGGAACACCATGCGAAACAGCGCGCCACTCTTCTTGGCGACACGCCTGAGATCAAAGATCTGTCGCGTAATGTCGAATCCGTATGCGAAGAGCATTGCGCGCGGGTCATAGCCCGGGACTTCTCCATCGAGGGCCTTGATTCCGAATAGCTCCTCGGATGTCGGTGTGGCGCTGGTCTTGTCCCACCACGCATTCAGGTTCGTCCGCAACTCGGAAGCGATGACTGCGCCCTTGGCCATGGCGGCGTCCGCTTCGCACTCGACCCTGGCCGCATCCACCGCAGCGAGCATGACGTCCTTGATGAGCCGAGGCCCGTCTGGGCCGCGGCGCTCGATCAGGAGTTCGAGGATTGTCTGCAGCAGCAGCTTCGCCGACATTGGGCGGTCGAGGTCCTGGAGGTCGACACCAAAGGGCTTCGGAAATCGGCTCTCACCGGGGAAGGCCATCGCATGGGCGAGGTCCTGCGCTGCAAGGCGGGCGGTGGTCAGATTGACGTCCTCCTCCCCGACTGGCCACCGGGGCTGCGCCCTCGCCACCGGGTCGTCACTCCACACCGTTGTAAATGGCTTGATAGCGAACCTGTCCAGGCGCCGCTTTCGATCCGCCGGGGCCAATGCGTTTAGCCAGACGTCCTTCGCCTTCAACCAGTCACAATTCGGTCGACTCCGAAGGCGCGCCCAACCCTTGTCCGAATCTGCTGAGCTGTCCGCCTCCGGGAGGAGGTAGCCGCGCATCCTCGCGACGATCTGGTCCGGCTCGCCGCTGCGAGGCCAACTCGCAAGCATGGTGAGGTAACGCTCTTTGCGGTCCTGGAATTGGTCAGCCAGGCCGGCGTAGGGGAAATGTCGCCTTCCATCCGATGACCCAGGGCTGCCCACCTGGAGACCCTACTCCTGAACAAGATGCTTGACGAGGCGAACGCCGGGTGCGAGTCATGTGGATGCGATCGACGAGCACGACCCGTGCGGCGAGGCTAAACGAGAAATAGAACAGACGATCTGATATTCAACGTTGGCATAGGCTTGAATTAGATTAGCCGCAGTCGGCCACCGGGCCGCAGATATCAGGGGTCGCGACGCATGATGTACACCGTACCGACCTCGGTGGAGGCTCAGAGTGGTGTGCCCTTCCTTTCGTGGAGTCGGATAACTGGAATCATGCTGTCGTCCACCACAGGAGGCAGCTTTGGGAAGACGCGGGTATCCACCCGAATTTCGCCGACGCGCGCTCGACCTACTGGCAGCCGGTCGGCGA
>JBBQVZ010000138.1:0-7914 GCA_038211015.1 Actinomycetota bacterium
TCATCGGGGCTTCTCGTCGCCGAGCGACCGCCACGACGTCACGGCGGAACTCCGCGGGGAGTGCCTTGGGCATGGTGTCCTTCCTTTCCAGTGAAGGCGAACCTTCACAGGTTAGGAGACAACCAAAGTGGGGTCAGACCCTTCCACGAGATAACGCCGCAGCTACTGCGCTACCTCTACCTCGGTGGTACACGGGTGGAACCGATGAAGGCCGGGGACCGAAGGTTCGGTTCCCCGGCCTTCCGCTGGTCGCGCACTACGTCTTCGCGCAGTCCGACGGCTGAGGCTGGTCGATCCGGGGACTCCCGCCGATCGGCACCCCGAAGAACACAACGCCCAGCTCCACGACGCTGTCGGTCTCGTTGCGGCCGACGTGGACGGTCGAGGGCAGCTCAACGAACGCATCCCCAGGCCCGTAGACGCGGGCCTTGCAGTCCTTCGCGTGGTAGACCGTGAACGTCCCCGACTGCACGGTCACCAGAGTCTTGCCCGGGTGCGTGTGCCAGCCCGTGGACGAGTTCGGCCCGAACGTGAAGCCGGCCACGACGGTGTTCATCCCCGGAGTCGCGGCGAATCCCGCTCCGTGAGACATCGAACCGACGCCGATCACCTGCGACACCACGGAGCCGGTCGATCCGGTCGCGAGCGCCACGCCTGCAAGGGCCACAGACATCGCGATGAGGCTCGCACCAACAACCAAGCTAACGCGCTTTTTCACCACTTGCCCCCTCTCCATGACCTCGTCAAGGGCATCGAACGTATGCCGCTCAGGGGACGGCGTCTATCCATCGTTAGTACGGTCTCGGCAACCGGACCCAGGGATGAACGAAATGAGGCCCGGCCCCTTAGCGGCAGGTCGTATCTACTGCATCGGTCATCCCATTCGATGTCGGACGGCTCTCGTTAGGGTTCCTGGTGTGAAGACAGCTTTCCCTCGGCGCAAGGACGAGCAAGGAAGGTTTCTCCCTCTAGTCCGGCTCCCCTCGCACCGGGGGACCTTGCCCGCTTCTGGGGGTCCGCTGTAGGGTCAAGGTCTTCCCATGCAAGCCAGAATCTTCGGTGACACCAAGACACACCGTGTCCGCAAGACCCGCATACCTCAGTTCTTGGTTGAAGAGCTCATCACGCATCTCGAGACCGTGGATCTCGCGCCCGATTCACTGCTGTTCACGGCCCCGAGGGGCGGACCGCTCCGGATCGCGAACTTCCGCCGTCGAGTGTGGTGGCCAGCGCTTGAGGTCGCCCAACTTCCCCACTCGACGAGGATCCACGACTTGCGACACACGTGCGCGAGTCTGCTGATTCGCCAGGGTGTACATCCGAAGGCGATCCAGCATCACCTCGGTCACGCGACGATGGCCATAACGATGGATCGCTACGGGCATCTGCTCCCCGACCAGTTCGACGACTTGGCGTCCCAACTCGACGTCGTGCACGCAGACGCGAGCATCTCCGTGTCTGATGATGATCCCACGAGCGTTGAGTGACGCGCGGCTGGAGCCACCGCGGGTCCTATCACGTTCAGACACACAGTCTCGCGTGGACCCACTGGAACCGTAAGAGATATCGGTCGCCTTGCAGGATTCATCAGACTTCTCTACGATCCGATGTGGATATCCTAATCTGCGAGGGGCGATGCGACTAGACACCATCGATCGGCAGCTGATCGCCTGTCTCAAGCTCGATGGGCGCATGAGCTACGCGGAGATGGCCTCCCAGCTGAACGTCAGCGAAGGCACGGCGAGGAACCGTCTGGCAAGGCTGCTGGAGTCCGGAACGCTTCGCGTCTTCCCGGTCGTCGAGCCGGAGCCGATCGGCTACCGGTTGAACGTATGGCTGGGCATCCGATGCCAACCGGGAGCTCTTCGGGGGATCGGGGAGACCCTGCGCCAGTCGCATGCGGTTCGCTACGTCGGCTTGTGCGCAGGAGCCTTCGACATCATCTGTGAAGCGGTCTTCTTGTCCGAGACGGAACTGCTCAGCTTCCTGTCGGATGAGGTGTCGGCGACCGACGGAGTCGTCGAGGTATCGACATCGACGGTCCTTGACACGTGCAAGCTCGGGTACGAATGGGAACTGAGAGAAGAAGATGTTGCGCCGGCGAGGCGCCGTCGAAGATCGAAGGAACCCGTGCGAACCGATGATCGATGAGGGGACGGCGGTTGGATCGGACACCGAATAGTGCCGAAGCTCTCCGAGACCCAGAGTACGCCGCTCGGGTGAGCGACTTGCAGGTATCGATGGGAGAGCACGGCTTCTCTGCGCTCATCTGTTACGGGGCTCATAGGGATTGGGTTCCCGCCGACCTTTGGTACCTGGCCCGGTGGTCCTGTATCGATGAAGAGATGTCGTACGTGGTCGTCCCTGCGGACGGTGAGACGACGCTCGTCACCGACGCAGAGTGGGACCTTGAGCGAGCGAAAGAGGAGGCGTATGCGGGCGAAGTGCGCTTCCATCATGACCCGGGACCGCTCCTCGCTAAGCTGATCCGCGAGCACGCCCCCGACGGGGGCCACATCGGAATCAGCGGGCTCGCGTACTTCCCAACGCCTGTATACCTCGCGCTCACGTCGGAACTCCCCAACCATCATTTCCGTGACGCGACGTGGCTCACCTCACTCCAACGAACGATCAAGTCTCCGGCCGAGCTCGCCCTGTTGCGGGAAGCGGCGCGGATCTCTGACCTCGGCATGGCGGCGGGCCTCCGGGCTGCACGGGAAGGGGCGACCGAGATCGAGGTCTCGTCCTCCGCCGAGATCGCGATGCTGCGGGAAGGAGCCGAGATATCTTTCACGACCGTGGCGGGGAGCGGACCTCGGACCGCGCTCACCACGTTCCTGCCGAGCAACAGGGTCATCGAGAGGGGGGATCTCGTCGTTCTGGATTGCGGAGCTCGCGTGTCCGGCTATCACGGCGACATGTGCCGGTCGATCGTCGTCGGAACTCCGAGCGACATCCAGCGCCGGCTCCTCGAGGCCGCCAGGGATGCCGTCGTCGCAGCAACGGGCGCGGCTCGTCCTGGCGTCACGATCGGCGAAGTCCATTCGGCTGCGAGAAGCGCCGCCGACGAGGCTGGTCTGGGGGAGCAGTTCTGGGGCTATTACATGCCACATGGGATCGGCGCGGGGCAGCACGAGACACCGCTCGGTCTTCACGACGCCGACTTGGTAATGCGAGAGGGGATGGTCGTCTGCGTCGAGCCAGGGATCGCCGTGCCGGGCGTCGGAGGCGTGGTGCTCGAGCAGATGGTCGCGATCACGTCCGACGGCGCCGAAACGATCACCGAACTGCCGCTCCAGCTCTGGGATTGAGCGCGAGCCGACTCTGAAAGGTGGTGGGGGGGTATGGAACGGATGGGCGATCGATCGAAGACGTGGCCGCGGTACACGCGCCGACAGGTGATCCGCGGCGCGAGTCTGGGACTCGCGGGCTTGTCGCTCTCAGGGCTATTGGAAGCATGCAGCCGGCAAGCCTCGCCAGCCGCGGGTGCAGAGACGTTCGACTGGGCCTCGCAGAAGAAGACGGGGCATATGGTGTTCGCCAACTGGCCGTACTACATCGACAAGAAGAAGGTGGACGGCCAGGTCACGCACCCCTCACTCGACGCGTTCACGGAGGCCACGGGCACCCAGGTGGAATACCTGGAGATCATCGAGGACTACGCGTCGTTCTTCGGCAAGATCGAACCGCAGCTCCGAGCGGGAGCATCGACCGGTTACGACACCATCGTGATGGGCTATCCGAGGTGGTTCCCGACGATGCTTGCGCTCGACTATCTGCTGCCGCTCGACGAGACCCTGCTCCCGAACTTCGAGAAGTACGCCGCGGATGCCTACAAGAACCCGCCGTACGATCCCAGCCCTCGGCACGGGGTGGCATTCGCGTCGGGTGCCACCGGGATCGGGTACAACCCGGACCTCACCGGTCGGGAGATCACGAGCGTGAAGGACCTCTTCGATCCCGCCTTCAAAGGGATGGTCGGGATGTTCAACGACACGGAGGACACCCCCAACCTCACGCTCCTGGGCATGGGCGTCGAACCATCCACCTCCACACCGGATGACTGGAGCAAGGCGGCCGACCTCCTGACGCACCAGCGAGACTCCGGGGTCGTTCGGAAGTACTACGGACAAGGCTATATCAGCGAGCTGGAGGCCGGGAACATCGCGCTGACGATGGCGTGGTCGCCCGATATCCATCAGGCGAACCTCTCGGGCTACGAGCATCTGAAATTCGTCGTACCGGAAGAGGGAGGTCTGCTCTGGACCGATTATCTGTGCATCCCGAAAGGGGCACAGGATCCGCTCGACGCGATCGCGTGGCTGGATTTCGTCTACAAGCCGGAGACCGCCGCGATGATCACGAGTTGGCTCGGCGCCATCTCCCCCGTTCCTGCCGCACAAGACATCCTCAGCAACACGGGGTTCGCCGCCGAGGCGGAGAGTCCGCTCGTGTTTCCAGACGCCGCCACGTATCAGCGACTGCATCCGTACCGTTCACTGGCGCCGACCGAGCAGCAGGCCTGGGACGACGTGTTCCTTCCGGTGGTCGAAGGGGGATGATCGACGCACGAGGACCCGGATGGTGTAAGCACCCACCATGATCGCGGACGACACGCCGTTCCCTCGACCCCGATCAAGAAGCCTGCGGCGTCGGCGCGTCCCCTACCTGCTCTTGACCCCCGCAGCGGTATGGCTCGGCGTGTTCCTCGTCCTGCCGCTCGCCATGCTGCTATACACCTCCCTGCAGAGCGGCAGCCTCCTGGGTGGTGGATTCCGGTTCACGTGGGCATTCTCGAACTACCAGGAAGCGATATCGGCCAACCTGCGCTACTTCGCGCGGTCCCTGACGTACGCGACCGTCGTCACGATCGCGTGTCTGGCGTTGGCTTATCCGATGATGTACTGGATCGCGTTCTACGGCGGTCGATGGAAGTCGTCGCTGCTCCTGCTGATCCTCCTCCCGTTCTTCGTGTCGTTCGTGATCAGGACCGTCCAATGGAGCTTCATCCTGGCTGACCGGGGCATCATCATCGGACCCCTGAAGAACGCGGGTCTGGTGCCGCAAGACTTCCGCGTGCTCGCCACTCCGATCGCGGTCATCGCCGGTATGACCTACAACTTCCTTCCGTTCACGGCCCTGCCTCTCTACGTGTCGCTCGAGCGGATCGACAAACATCTGGTGGAGGCGGCAAAGGACCTCTACTCATCCAGGTGGAAGGCGTTCCGGCACGTCGTGGTTCCGCTCTCCCTCCCCGGGGTCTTCGCTGCGTTCCTCCTGACGTTCGTTCCCGCCACCGGCGACTACGTGAACGCCGCGGTCCTCGGTGGCACGAACACGACGATGATCGGGAACATCATCCAGGATCGGTTCTTGATCCAAAACGCGTACAACGAGGCAGCGGCGCTCGCCGCCGTCTTGATGATCGGGATGTTCCTCTTGGTGTTCATCTATGCCAGAGCGCTCGGAACCGAAGACGTCGTGCGGTCGGCGGTTCAGTGATGGAGATGAACAGACAGACGTCATCGGCCCTGCATGTGGGAGCGCCTCGCGGGCATCGGCGTCCCACGCGATTCATCTTGCCGGCGTACACCGCCATCATGATCCTGTATCTCATGAGCCCGGTGTTGGTCATGGTGTTGTACGGATTCAACAACGTCCCGGGCGATCGACAGACCCCCCGGTTCTGGGGTTTCACCCTGAACTGGTACCGCCAGGCGTTCGGCGTCCCCGGTCTCACCGATGCCCTACACAATTCGCTGGTGGTCGCGTTCGCAGCCGCCGCGGTCGCCACCGTGCTGGGGACCTTGCTCGGGCTCGCGCTGGGTCGCTACCTGTTCCGCGGGAAGGGGACCGTCAACTTCTTCATCTTCCTCGCGATCGCGGTTCCGGAGATCGTCCTCGGGTCGGCTCTGCTCGCATTGTTCGTGCAGACGCGCGTGCAGCTCGGGCTTGCCACGATACTCACCGCGCACATCGCCTTCGACATCCCGTTCGTGGCGGTCACCGTGCAGGCACGGGTAGCGGGGATGGATCGGTCACTCGAGGACGCGGCCAACGACCTCTATGCGCGCCCCGTCGCCGCGTTCCTCAAGGTGACCCTGCCGCAGATCCGTCCAGGTATCTTCGCCGGCTTCCTGTTGGCGCTGGTCCTCTCGCTGGACGATTTCGTCATCACACAGTTCGTCTCAGGGCCCACGCAGACCTTCCCGATCTGGGTGTTCGGCGCGACGCGCGTTGGACTGCCTCCCCAGGTCAACGTGATGGGTACGCTGTTGTTCGCCATGGGCCTTGCCGTGGCAGTCGGAAGCGTCGTCAGGCAGCATCGTATGCGAGCGAACGTGTGAAGCAATGTTCGCCTCACGGGTTCGATGCTGCGGAGCGCGACCTCTGTTGATCCCGCGGCAAGTGGGGGTCGGGGTTGTGTTGGGCGCGGCTACCTGATCTTGGACCATTGTTGCGCAAGCACGATCTCCGACTCACGGTCAGACAGACAGCTTGTTGTCGAGCCGCACCGAAGACGAGGCCCACGCCTCCCAGATGCCGTTACTCCTCTGCTAGTGGTGTAGCGCTGGATGGAAGGCTATCGGCGATGCCGCGGCCCGCGAGTCGAAGAATTGCCAGAGCCATGTCAGGGTCCCGCTCATCGAGTGACTCAGTGACCGCTTCGAGCGCCTTCGGTAGGAGGCTGCCCCAGAACCCGTCCACGATGCTCTCGTGAAGTTCACGCCGGACGCAGTGCAGAGCGTTCACGAAGGCTTGATCCTGTGTGCGCCAGCGCCAAAGTTGCTCGCGGGAGATGCCGACGCTCTCCGCAACGTACCGGTGCTTTCCGGTGACGAGAAGCTCTATCGCACGCAGGCAGGGCCTCGTGCATGCTCTGAGCGAAGGTCGCCACCAGACACCGATTGTTCTAGACCTTGCTTTTCAGCCTTGCTCATTCGAGTCTCCAGTTCCCTGGCGGCGGATACGTTCGCGTTGGTACGCATTCGCTTCTTTGACACCCATCAAGGAGATGATCCAGCGGAAGCTGCCCGCCGTAGGTCGAATGACCTCCTCCAACGTCGCGTCCCGGAACAGTGACGTCTCACGCCATCTTCGAATCCGACTTGGAGTGACCCCACAACGCTTAGCGATCTCCGCGATCGATTCTCCCAGGATAGCCCCCAGGATGGCCGTCCACTGAGCGCGACTCAACCGTAGGCGAGGATCATCGTCGTCGTACGATTCCACCGGCACGCTATCCACGCTCCTCCCTGTCGTAGATCGCGTCGTGCGATCTACCTATATATCGGCACGCCGGTATGGACGTTCCATATATCCTGTGGTGCAGCGGGTATGCCGAAGACCTCGCGGTCGAGCCTGCCAGGTTTGGGAGCGTATGGCGATATGACGAAAATCGTCGCATGGCGTCGCATGGCGTTGCATCGCCGGCAAGATCTTGTAGCCGTTCACGGCCATTCCGATCAGCCTTAGGCTTTGAGACCACCCTATCGACCTACAACTTAGACAGTCTCTGCTTCGTTCACGCCGACGAGGTCACTCGTCAGGCAGTTTGAGCGCCGAGCGTCAAGCGAGCGTCGAGCCACGATCTATCCACAGGTTCCGCAGTCGCTCAAGGCCGTCGCCATCTAGGTCGAGCTACCATCCGTCTCAGAACGGCGCATTGAGTTTGGATGCCCGGGATCCTGTGCACGCCCAAGCGCACGGTGTGCTCTTACGAATCAGCTCACGAGGACCATCGTGCCTGTCATTCTCGGACGGGCCGACTAGATGTGCTTCCTCGGGACATTGTTCAAGACGGTGATCGGTGCCCTGCCCCCATGTGCCATGTGTGGGCGATGGTAGTTGTAGTGATGAAGCCACCGCTCGAGCTCGGCGGTACGTGAGTCGTTCGTCTCGTAAGCCCGTGCG
>JBBQVZ010000139.1:0-7824 GCA_038211015.1 Actinomycetota bacterium
GCAGCGCCGTCGCGATCGAACGCGGCCAAGGCCCATACGGGCTCTCCCACCGCGACGGTGTCCACGTCGGGCGCGACGACGGCCACCTCGCCCGAGAGCTCGTAGGACGGGGTCGCGGGGAGACGATCCGTTGGCCATCCCAATTCGTCTGGGGTGATCGCAGCCGCGTGGACCCGGACCAGCGCTTCTCCCGGTCCCGGCTGCGGCGTCTCGATCCGTTCGAGCACGAGCTCGCTCGGTCCGCCGGGTGCGTGCAGCCTGATCGCCCACATGGTGGGCTCGATGCCGTGCTCGGTTCCCGTCATGGGGTGCTCCTTGGTCTCGGTATCTTAGGGAGAGTTTACCTTCCTAGCAAGATTCTTGCCCAGAAGTATAATCGAGCGCATGGCGAACGCTCCCGACCACATGGACCGCATCCTCGCTCAGTGGCGCCGCGAACGACCCGAGCTCGACGTGACAGCGATCGGGTTGCTCGGACGGCTCTTCCGATCGGCACACCTCGCCGACGAGGCATTGGCGGAGGGGATCGCTCCCCATGGCCTGCAACCAGGGTGGTTCGACCTGCTCGCCTCACTGCGTCGCTCGGGAAGCCCGTACGAGCTCAACCCGACGAGGCTGATGGAGACGACGATGGTCTCCTCGGGCGGCATGACGAAGCGACTCGATCGCCTCGTCGAAGCGGGACTGGTGGCGCGCAGGCCCGACCCATCGGATCGGCGCGGCACGCTCGTCCGCCTGACGCGGCGTGGGAAGGCGGTCATCGACAAGGCCGTCGAGACCCATGCGAGGAACGAAGACGCCCTGCTTCGACCGCTCACGGCGGCGGATCGCCGCGCTCTCGACGACCTCTTGCGGAAGCTCCTCGCCGGACTCGAACGACCGGAGCCCTATGCGTCCGTACAATCCCGGCGGGGCCTGTAGCTCAGCCTGGTCTAGAGCAGGGGGCTTTTAACCCTCGTGTCGCGGGTTCGAATCCTGCCAGGCCCACGAGTGCGTGTCCGCGATCGGGCTCTCCATCGAGAGACCTTTGGCGGGTATACCGGGATTTCGGGTCCTTGTAGCCTACGGGCGCTCGGCTCCGCGCTCGCCCGATCGCGACCGAGTGCGGCCCCGGCGGAGGGGAGCGGGGGCCGATGTGGGCCAAGCGTGCTCGCGGATGCACGGCTCGCGACCCGATACCGGATCCCCCAGGCGGACTTAGACATCGACCCTTCATCGACGGGCAAACGGGTGCTGATCACCGGCACGTCATACGGGCTGGGAGCCAGCGTCTCTTCCTACGTGCGGAAGCGCGGAGACGACGTCTACAGCATCAGCCGTACGCCGCCGGACCGCGATGCGGATGAGCGGTGGGTTCATGCCGACATGGGCGATCCGGTCCAGATCCGAGAGGCGGTCGCGCAGCTCGAAGCCATGCTGGCTGGAGCGACGTTCGACGGGGTCGTCATCAACGCCGCGCTCGCAGACAAGTCCCGCTCGCAATGGACGGTCGATCAGGTAGAGCGGCACTTCCGGATCAACGCGTTGGGCCCGTTCGCTCTTTGGACCGAGCTCGAGGAGCGTTCCCTCATCGGGGATCCGTGCAACGTCGTATTGATGGGGAGCTTCCTGCAGAACGGCAACGTTCGACAGCCGGCGTACGCCATGAGCAAGGCGGCGCTGTGGTCGTGGATGCGCTCCTACACCATGGCGCAGGAGCCGTTGGCGCCGGTCAGCATGAACATGATCTGGCCGGGTCGGGTCCTGACCCCGGCCAACCCGATGCGCGAGCTGCCCGCGGGCGACCCGAACCTGTTCTCCACCCCCGAACGCGTGACGGAGATCGTGATGACGTACCTGTACCAGTCGCGCATCGGCCCCCGTGGAACCGTCGTGGACCTGGGGAGATCCTGAGTGGCGATGCGCCGACTGACACCCGAGTGCAACCTCGAGACGGTGCGTGACGGACGAGGCGGGATCTTCACGTACTACCCGGACGACGCCCCCATCGTGGAGTGGAACCTGCTGTTCACGAAGTCCGGCTCTGCGCGCGGCTTCCATCTACACGCGGAGTTCGACGAGTACGTGTTGATCACTTCAGGACACGGCACCTATGTGGAGCTGCGAGACGACCGGAGCGAGAGCTTCCTGAAAGTCGCGGCAGGCGACTGCCTGCATTTCCCCGCGGGAACAGCGCACACGCTGTACGCGATCACCGACATCCGCATGGTCGCGATGCTCACCAAGCGGTGGGATGGATGTGACCAACCGATCACGCGGATCGACTCACCATGAAGATCCTGGTGACCGGCGGCGCGGGTTTCACGGGGAGCGTGCTGGCAGGCACCTTGCTCGAAGAGGGCCACGAGGTCACGGTCTTCGACACCTTCCGCTACGGCGAGGCGACGGGCATGGCCCTCCTCCAGCGGGGCGCTCGGGTCGTACGAGGCGACGTGACCAGACCCGAACAGCTCGGCCCCGAGGTCGATCGGCACGACGCCATCATCCACCTGGCCGCGCTCGTCGGATTCCCGCTCTGTGATGCCGAACCACGTCTCGCGAGAGAGGTCAACGTCGAAGGGACCCGCAACGTCGTCCGCGCGATGCGCCCCGGGCAGATGCTCGTGTACGCATCGACAGGCTCCGTCTACGGCCGGATCCACGGTCCATGCACGGAGGAACATCCGCCGGCTCCACTCACCACGTACGGGCGAACCAAGCTCGAGGGAGAACGGATAGCCGCCGACTCCGGAGGGATCAGTCTCCGGTTCGCGACGATCTTCGGAGCGAGCCCGTGCATGCGGTTCGATCTGATGATCAACGCCTTCGTGTACCGGGCCATCCACATCGGCTGGATGGTGGTGTACCAACCCGACGATCGCCGTTCGTTCCTCGACGTCGGCGACGCCGCGGCGTCCTATCTCCTCGCACTCGACAACCACGACGAGATGGCTGGGCGCGTGTTCAACGTTGGCGATCCGAAGATGAACCTGACGAAGCGCGAGGTCGCCGAGGCCGTCGCGAGGCAGTTCCCGATGCGCGTGATCTACGAGGACGTCGCCGAGGACCCCGACCAGCGGAACTACGACGTCGTGTTCGATCGCATCCGCGGTCTGGGATTCAAGGCGGAGGTGCGCCTGCAGGACTCGATCAGCTCGATCGGCGCCGCGGCCCGGTTGAGCGACGGCGAAGGACCATGGCGTTTCCATCCGTGAGCGTCGACATCCTGGCGCGCATGACGAGCCACACATACGCGGCGAACTCGACCGAATAGCGCCTCCAGAGCCTGCGCGGTTCCTTGACGAGCCGGTAGAGCCAATTCAGTCGCAACGCTGTCGTCCACTCCGGGTACCAACTCCCCGGCCATGAAGCATCGGCCATGTGGTCGATGTAGGAGCCACCGGTCATCACGACGGTCGCCTCGATCGCCGCGCGATGCGCCGCGAGCCAGTCCTGTTGGAGCGGGGTGGGCAAGCTGACGAGGACGAAGTCCGCACCCGATCGATTCATCGCGGACACGATCCTGTCGCTGTCCTCGTCCTCGAACCAACCGGGATGGCCTCGAGCGGCATCATGGAAGCCATGCTCCGTTCCGACGACCACGACCCGCGGGAAATGCACGCTGAGCCGCTCGGCCGCACATTCGGCGACACCTGGTCTGGAGCCCAGGAGGAAGACGTTGCCCTCGAGTTCGTTCAACAACGCGAAGACCTTGGGCGCGATCGAATCCGTATCCAGGCGCACGGGGATCCTGAACCCGAAGAGCGGCGCCAGCCAGCGGACGCCATGGCCGTCGACGAGCACCAGATCGAACCGCCGGATGCGGTCCCTCAAACCAGCGTCGAGGAACGCCTGCCTCGCGTAGTCCGGATTCAAGAACGTGATGTCCAGCCGGGACTTGCTGACCAGACGATCGCGGATCAGGCGCAGGAGCCGTGGTTCCCGGATCACGCTCACCTTGATGCCGCCGAAGTCGCGAGCGTACGCGGCGGGGTCGTCTCCCAAGCCCTCCCCGTGCTCCATCGCTCTCCCTCGTAGAAGACGAGCGCCACACTAGGCGGTGATCGTGCTCCAGCAGTAGGTCGAGGATGGAGTCCCACTGCCGATAGGCAGAGACTACCCAGCATCTGCTCAGCGCGCTCTCATCTCTGGTTGAGTCACTGTCCGAAGTCGAACAGGAGGGCGAAGACATGCCAGAGCAGCTGACCCGACGGAAGGCGCTGGGGACGTTGGGGGCCGTGAGCGTCGGGCGCTGCTCGCCGCGTGCGGGGCGAGCGACGACCCGGTGACGTCGACCGACGTCTCGACCAGTGACGGAGCCACGCCCACCGTGCAACCACAGACCGGGTCGGCGACCCCGGTGGACGACCTGTTCGCCGACGCATCGGTGTGCACCCTGACGGCCGAGGAGACCGAAGGTCCCTACTACTTCGATGTCGGCTCGGTGCGGAGCGACATCCGCGAGGACCGCGAGGGAACCACCTTGCGCGTGGCGATCCAGGTGCAAGATGTCGCGGCGCGTGCACCGATCGCGAACTCGGTGGTCGACATCTGGCACTGTGATGCCGAGGGGATCTATTCGGGATTCGAGTCGGCTTCCCGAGGCGGGGGGGTCGGGTCCGACGGACGACGACACCTTCCTGCGCGGCGTGCAGGTCACCGACGCGAAGGGTGTCGTTCAGTTCGTCACGATCTACCCGGGCTGGTACCGCGGCCGCACCGTCCACATCCATGCGAAGGTCCACGTCGACAGCGCGACGGCTCTCACCACGCAGCTGTACTTCGACGAGGACGTCACCGCCTCGGTGCACGGGAGCGAGCCGTATGCGAGCGACACCGGTCGGGACACGTTCAACGACGACGACGGGATCTTCGATGTCGCGAACGTCCTCACGTTGTCGAAGGACAGGGACGGCTACCTCGGCGTCATCACGTTCGGTGTCAACGTGTGAGGCTCGGCGGCTGAACGTGTCGGTGGGCGGAGATACGTTCCGCCGATGGACCGCGTGGCCGTGGGGGCGTGGATCGCGGAGCGGCCAAGGCAACGCCGGGAGCGGCGACGTGGGTGGCTCGGCCGCGATCGGATCGAGCCGCGGGATGCCATGCTCCTGGAGCGCTGCCGGTCCGTGCACACCTTCGGCATGCGGGTTCCGATCACGGTCGCCTTCCTCGATCGTTCCTGGTGCGTGATCCGTGTGGTCCGGGCCCGGCCCGGCCGGATGCTGTTCTGTCGCCGGGCCCGCCGCGTCCTCGAGTGTCACATCGGCGCGGACGTGCGGATCGGAGATGTGCTCAACCGACAGGGAGCTCCCGTCGGACCAGCCATTCAGGATGGTCCCGACATCGCGCGTTCAGCGCGAACGTGATCAACAGGATCCCGGTGAACAGGGTGACCACGTCGTCCGCCTCGTTCGACATCCACGCGGCGAAATGGGCGTCGAGCCACCGGCCGAACCTTCCACGCTGCACGACGCGCCTCTACCAAGAGGCCCGGGACCCCGCCCCGCTATACTCTGGCGGCTGCCCCTCTCGGCCGTTGAGCAGCTGGGTAAGCCCCCATCGTCTAGCGGCCCAGGACACCGCCCTTTCAAGGCGGCGGCACGGGTTCGAATCCCGTTGGGGGCACGCTCCACCAATTTCATACACGCGGGTGTGGAGGAGTCCGGAGTCCTCATCGCCCTGTCAAGGCGAAGATCGCGGGATCGAAGCCCGTCACCCGCGCCAGATCCACCGGGCCAGGTCGGGGCGGTAGAAATCCCCGACCGCCCAGGTCATAGGCTCATCTATATCGATCCGGTAACGGATTCTGGCTGTCTGGTAACGGCGCAGGCGCGAAGTGGCCTGAAGGGTACGTTTTCTCTGATCCGTCACGCAGCCAAAGGTTCGTATTCATGGATCAGGCCACCGAGGACATCGATCCGACGGATGCGTGGGACCTCTTGGGAGATCGGCCGCCCTGATGTTGCGTCTGGGGTTCGAAGATCAAGTCCTCGGTGGGGACGCTGGGAGTTGTAGCGCTTCGCGTAGCGTCGAAGGCTCCAGTCGAGGTGTCGTTCGCCAAGCACGAGGGTGAGATCCAAGACCTCGTGGCGAACGGTTCGAACGAGTCGCTCGGCAAACGCATTGGCCTTGGGAGCCCGCACCGGGGTCTTGATCACCCGGGCTCCCTCGGTGACGAACACCTCATCGAAAGCACCCGTGTATTTGGTGTCTCGATCCCAGATCAAGAACGCCACCTCCTCAAGTTCACCATCCATCGCGAGGTTCCTCGCCTGTTGGGCGACGAAGCGCCCGTCAGGCTTGCGTGTGGATGAGGTGATGTGCAGCCTTCGAGATCCGACCTCGATGAAGAACAAGACGTAGAGCGTGCGCAGAAACACGGTCTCGACGCTGAAGAAGTCACACGCCCAGATCCCGTCGGCCTGCGCACGCAGGAACTCGCTCCAGCTCGGGCCGTCCCGGCGCGGTGCGGGCTCAAGGCCTGCGGCTCCAAGGACCTTCTTCACCGTGGTCGCAGCCACGGCAATCCCGACCTTTTGGCACTCTCCTTTGATCCGCAGGTAGCCCCATCGTGGGTTCTCCCTGGCCATGCGACAGATGAGCGCGGCGAGGGCGGGATCAAGTCGTGGTCGGCCTCCGCGTTGGTGCTGGCAGGTGCATTTACGTCGCACGAGCTCTCGGTGCCAACGCAGCAGGGTGGAGGGTGCCACGACAAAGGATCCCCAGCGATGCCTCCGCAGGGCACGTGAGCAGGCGGCGAGGAAGACCTTGTCGATGGCCGGAGCTTCACTCGTCCGACCTTGCGCGAGAGCACCTTCACCTGGTGGCGAAGCACGACGACCTCGATCTCCAGTTCGCGATCCGCACTCGGACGAGCAGACCCGATAACGCGGCGGAACAGCACGTAGAGGAGAGCGAACAGCATGAGGGCGCGATGCTACATCGGCGCTGGTCAGGGCGGCGAGTCAGAGAAAACGTACCCTTCACTGGCTCGCCTCGCGTCAGGTCTGGCTCAGCTCGCGTCAGGGAAGTCGTCGAAAACGTCCAGGTCGTCGAGAGCCTCCAGGTCGTGCACGACCGCGATCAGATCTTCGACGTTGAAGGGCTTCGCGCAGAATGCGTCTGCACCGAGCTCTGCCGCCAGCGCGCGATCACGCAGGCTGGAGAGGGCCGAGACGACGATCACCCGCGGCCGCGCGGCCTCGGGCAGCTCGCCGATCTTCTCCAGCACGCTCCACCCGTCCAACGTCGGCATCATGATGTCCAGCAGCATGATCTTCGGATGGAAGAGGTCGACGGCTTCGAGGCCGGCGACACCGTCGCGAGCCGACAGCGTCGTGTAGCCCTCCGCCTCCAAGCTGTACTGAAGGACCCAGACGACCAGCGGCTCGTCATCGACGACGAGAACGCTGCGCTCGAGGGTGTCGGTGAAGGTGTCCATGATGGCCTGCATACCTGAAGCTACGGCAGGCGCGGTCCGCGGCTGTATAGGCCAGAAGACCGCTTCTGGTTCGAGACCCGCGACCTAGTTCCTCGCGGCGTTCGCCGAGCTGGGGGCGAGGAATGCCTAACCCCGCGTGAAGCGAACGGGGTAGTTACGTCGGGGTCGCGACCCCGTCCGAGCCGACGTGAAGGGTTCAACAATCCGGATCACGCCGCCCAGCGATACTCTTGGATCAGACCGCCGAGCACGTCCCTTCGTTCGACAGGAGTTCGGGCACTCCCCCGGACCTTCGGTGTTCGGTTGCCAGCGGGGACGGCCAAGTCCAGGCCCCGATGTGGTCTCTCCTTCACGTAGTGATCGACGTAGGCCTTGAGCACGCGCTCGAGGTGCCGACGACCGTA
>JBBQVZ010000140.1:0-7749 GCA_038211015.1 Actinomycetota bacterium
GCCTGTGGGAACCCGATCGAGAACGCGTCGACGAACCCCTGCATCGCGTCGGCGGAGTCGTGACCGCCGATACCCAGGAACTCGACCCGGCCTGCATAGGCGCGCGAGACCCGCGCGACTTCAGGGGCTTCCCCCTGGCAGATCGTTCACCACGGCGCCCAGAACCAGATGGCGACATCCTTGCCCACGTAATCGCTGCCGTTCACCGTGCCGCCCCCGAGGGACGGGGCCGAGAAGTCCAGCACCTCGGGCACGCCGGCAGGAGGCTCGACGCTTCGAGAGGAAGGGACGGTCGTCCGTGTTGGGCTGTCCGCTGTGATGGGATCCGTCGACGAGCACGCGACCGCCGTCAAGGCGATCAAGACCGGTACGAGGATGAGCTTCGACGGATGGTTCACAGGACCTCTCGAGAGTCGCTTCGTCGTAGTGTGCAACGGTGCCGAACATGCAGCCGCTGCGGCGGGAAGACCACCCCGAGCTCGAGGCGCTCTTCCGTCACTATGACGAAACGCTGAGCTTCGTCCCGAACAGCCTCTACACGATGGCCCGCCGGCCAGGGATCCTGCGCGCGTTCAGCGAATTGATCACGCAGATCTGGAACTCGGGAACCCTCCCGAAGCCGCTGAAACCGTTGATCGGGATCGTCTCGAGCATCGCGGCGGGTTGCCGGTACTGTCAGGCGCATGAGGCCGTCGACGCTCGCGAGCGAGGCGTGCCCGACGAGAAGATCAAGCAGATCTGGAACTTCGAACGCTCCACCCTCTATGACGAGGGCGAGCGCGTGGCCTTGCGGTTCGCACGCGACGCCTCGCTCGTGCCGAACGAGGTGACGCCGGAGCATTTCGAAGCGCTCCGTCTCCACTGGGACGACGGTCAGATCGTGGAGATGCTCGCCGTCGTCGGCCTGTTCGGCTTCCTCAACCGATGGAACGACACGATGGCGACGCAGATCGAAGACCAGCCGACGGAGACCGCCCACGACCACTTCGGCGAGCATTGGGAACCGGGCAAGCACGTCGGTTAGGCACCTCCGGTATCGCAACGGCCGAGCCCGCCGACCTGTGGTGACCGGTCGGCGGGCCCGCTCGTTCATCCAGGGATCCCTTACATCACGTCCAGCGTGCTCGATGCGAGTCGGTCGCACGTCGCGTGCATCGCTTCGAACTTGGGCGCGATGGCGATGTAGTTGCCCTCCGCGTGCATCAGTTCGATCTTCCAGGCCCCTGCGTCGTTCGTGCGGACCTTGCCCTGTGCCTCGCGTCCGTCGGCCGTGACCTTGAAGAGCTTCACGACCCTGGCGACCCGGCACTCGGCGTTGGGCGACCGCACCTTGCCGTGGAAGACCTCGGTGTTGTGGTTGAAGCGGATCGTCACGGTGCCCCCCACCGCCCACGCCGCCTGCATGATCCCCAGCGACATGATCACCGTCGCGAACGCCACCAACGCTTTTCGCCGCATGCTCTCCTCCTCGTTCGGTATCGGACGAGACCACGCTAGGCGTGAGGCCTCACGACGGGCTTACACATTCATTTCGGTGTCCGAAACTCTCGACCGAGCCGTTATGACCTGGGTAGCTCCACGGCGAAGCGGGTTCCCATGGCCGGCCGGCTCTCGAGGGCGATCGATCCACCCATCGCCTGAACGATGCGCTCGGCGAGCGCGAGCCCCAGGCCCGCGCCGGCGCCGCTACGGGCAGGATCGGCGCGGAAGAACGGCTCGAACACGCGAGGCATGTCGGCCTCCGCGATGCCTTCTCCGGTGTCCTCCACGGCCACAGTGAGGCCATGCTCGTCCCTCACGGCTTCGATCCGGATGGTGCCATCGGTCGGCGTGTGGCGCACCGCGTTCACCAACAGGTTCTGGAGCACCCGGACCAGTCGCGGCGAGCAGGTCGCTCCGGCCGCCCGCTCGAGATCCGTCACGATCTCAAGGCCTTTCGATTCGGCAGCGGATCCGATCGACGCGAGCGCGGAACGTACGACGTCGTCGAGGCTCGCGCGCTTCGTCTCGGCCCGGATCACGCCGGCGTCGAGCTGGGTGAGCTCGAACAGGTCGTCCACCATCGCGACCAGCTGCTCGACGGACCGGCGCATCTCTCCGGCGTACCGGCGGATGGTCGGCGCGTCTTCCACGACACCCTCGTCGATCGCCTCGACCATCGCGCGCAAGCTCGCGAGCGGGGTGCGCAGATCGTGCGAGACGGCGACGATCAGGTCCCGCCGCATCTGCTCGGCCAGCAGTTCGCCATCACGGGCGGCGCGCAGTCGATCGGCCGCCTCATCAAGCGAGCGGGCGAGGGCGTCCAACTCGGGACCGGCGTCGAGTTCGCCGATCCGTGTCTCGAGCTCGCCGCCCCCGATCCGCTGAGCCCCCTCGACCAGCCGGTCGACCGCCTTCGTGGACCCCGATGCCAGCACAAGCGCGAGCGCAACGGCGGTCCCCGCCGCGAAGACGACCAGCAGCATCACGATCGCCAAGTCATGCTCGCTCACCATCATGAGCTTGGCCATGACGGCGAGGTTGGCCAGGGCGACGCCCGCGCCGAGGATCGCGACGACCAGGAAGCGATAGCGGAGGGAGGTCGATCGAAGCGCAGCGTTCGCGGCCACGGCGGTAGCGACCGTCACGACCGTCGACCCTGCCAGCGGCACGAGCAGATGCGCGAGGTCGCCGAAGGACATCCCCATCAGCCCACCGACTCCGAGGCCCGCCAATGCCCCGGCGCCGGCGACCACCACGACCAACGCGATCGCGCGGATCGTTCCCCTCATGGCTCGAACCGGTAGCCGACGCCCCACACCGTCACCAGGTGAAGCGGCGCCGAGGGATCCGCCTCGATCTTCTCGCGGAGCCGGCGGATGTGGACCGTGACCGTCGCGGTGTCGCCGTCCCACGCGAAATCCCAGACGGCTTCGAGCAGCGCGGTGCGCGTGAAGGTGATCCCGGGCGCGGACGCCAGGTGGTCCAGCAGGTCGAACTCCTTCCGGGTGAGGTGGACATCGAGATCCCCCACGCGAGCCTCTCGTCGCCCGCGATCGATCTGGAGGTCGCCGAATCGGAGCACGTCGTCCCCGGCCGCGCCCTGCTCCGTCCGTCGCAGCACGGCCCGGACGCGCGCGATCACCTCGCGCGGCGAGAACGGCTTCGTGACGTAGTCATCCGCACCGAGCTCCAGACCCACGATCCGATCGGTCTCCTCACCACGTGCCGTCAGCATGATCACCGGGGTCGGAGCGTCAGCGCGCATCCGGCGGAACACCTCCAGCCCGTCGATGCGCGGAAGCATCAGATCCAGGAGCACCAGCTGCGGACGATCGCGAGCGAAGCTGGCGAGCGCCGCCTCTCCGTCCTCGGCGGTCGTCACTTCGAACCCCTCGAGCTCGAGGTACCGCTGCAAGACCTCGCGGACCATCGGTTCGTCGTCGACGACGAGCACGCGTCGCTTGGCCATCGCGACATCATGCCGCATCGTCGTTACAGCTCCCGGATCGGTTCGGACCTGCATCGTGTCACGTCACCCGCACGACCACCGTGTGATAGCCGGTAGCGCCGTTGGGGAACGGCGGCTCATGCTCTTCGGTCTGCGCCAGCATCGTCTGGTCGGTCGCGCGAACCCGCAGCTCGTGCTCGCCCTGCGTCGCTTCCCACATCACGAGCCACTGTCGCCACGTGTCGATCGTGTCCTGCGTCGACAGCTCCGCCCGCATCCACGATCCTCCGTCGACGCTCAGCTCCACCGCCTCGATCCCGCGGTGCTGTGCCCAGGCGACCCCCGCTACCGGGACCGTCCCGGCTCGGACGCGAGCGCTCGAGGAAGGTGTGTCGATCCGCGACTGGGTCTTGATCGGCGCTTGCTGGGCCCAGCCCCGCCGGATCCAATAGGCGTCGAACGCGTCGAACGTGGTGAGCTCGATGTCGATGATCCATTTCGTCGCCGAGACGTAGCCGTACAGCCCGGGCACGACCATCCGAACGGGGAAACCGTGCTCGAGCGGCAGTGGCTCGCCGTTCATCGCGATCGCGAGCATGGCGTCTCGACCGTCCATCACCACCCCCGTCGGGCTCCCCGCCGTGAATCCGTCGACCGAGCGAGACACCAGCTGATCGGCGGCGGGATCGACGCCCGCCTCGTCCAGGAGTTCCTTCAGGGGAGCACCCAGCCACCGCGCGTTCCCGGTGTATTCGCCGCCCACCTCGTTGGAGACGCAGGTGAGGGTGATGTCGCGCTCGATGAGCGAGCGGCTCATCAACTGATCGAACGTGACGGTCAACTCGCGCTCGACCATCCCGTGGATGCGGAGCTGCCACTCCTCGGCCTTCACCGCCGGGACGAGCAGCGCGGTGTCGACGCGATAGAAGTCCGCGTTCGGCGTGATGAACGGGGAGAGTCCCGGGACCCGCAGGTCGGCGCCGGCCGGGGGACCCGCGGTCGCGGTCGTGGACGGAAGATGCACCTCCGCACGGGATGCATCGGCCTCGAAGCGTCGTGCGAACACGCGGCCCGCGCTTCCGGCGACGAGGGCGGCCGCGAACCCCGCGGCACCGGTCAGGAAGAAGCGCCGGCGGTCGATGCCGGTGGGGGTGGGTTGCTCTGCGGGCTCCGTGGAGGACGACGAGGAGAGCGTGAGGAACGACCGAAGCATCAGCGCGCCGGCGAGCCCACCGACCAGCGACGGGAATGCATCGGTCGGTCGAGCGGTGGGACGGGTCAGGGCCGCCGCCACCCCGATGAGGCCGAACACCGCCAAGCCCGCGTAGCCGGCCGACGGGCGTCGCATCGCGACAACACCGATCGACACGGCGACCAACGCGAGCACCACGCCGATCCCGGCCAGGAGCACCGTCTTGTCGTTCGAGCCGAAGGTCCGGATCGCGAAGCTCTTCAGCCATTCAGGGGTCGCGTCTATCGCGGCGCCGCCCACCACGATGATCGGGGACGCATCAGGATCGACGAGCCCAGCGATCAGTTGGGCGACGCCAACGGCGAAGGTCCCGCAGACCAGCCCGACGAGGATCCCCCACCCGGCGCGGTGGTTCACGTCGGCTGGCGGCGAGGCATGTGACGGTGGAGCCAACGTCTCGGCCATGACCACAGGATGTGCGACGGATGTTGCCGGACCCTTACGGCCTCCTTGCGCGCCGGTGCCGAAAACGTCGGCCTGCCCCGATCACGCCTCCCCTAGCCGCCTGATGGTCCGGGGATCGTTTCCTACCGAGTCGCCGGTCGCCTGCGCGACCACCTCGGTTGACGACCCCTGGGTCGCCGCCCGAGACTCAGGACTCACGTGGCTCGGAGGCTCCGGGCCGGCGACCGGCTTGGGGGTGTCGTGAGACGACGGGCGGCGATGGTCATCTGCTGTGCCCTTGCGCTGCTGGCGCCGCCCATCGCAGACATGTCGGCCGGCGGCCGACCCACCACGCCGGATGCATCGGACGCAGCGGTTGCCGCGACACGCCCGAACATCCTGCTGCTGATCAGCGACGATCAAGCGTGGTCCGACTTCTCGAAAGACCTGATGCCGAGCACGTACCGGGAGCTCGTGGACCAAGGCATCCTGTTCAAGCGGGCGTACGTCAACACGTCTCTCTGCTGCCCCTCCCGCGCGCAGATCCTGACCGGTCTGTTCGAGCATCACACGGGCGTGGATGCGAACGCGGTCCGGCTCAACCGCCCGACGATCGCCGAGGCTCTGCACGACGTCGGCTATCGCACGATGCTCGCCGGCAAGTACCTCAACAGTTGGACGACGTGTGGCCCGCGGCCCGAGTTCGATCGGTGGGCATGCGTCGGGGCACCCGAGCCCTCCACGTATTCACTGCTCAACCCGTGGATCAACGAAGACGGGGAATGGCAGCGGCGGAGCGGCTACCAGACCGACATCCTCGCGGACGACGTCGTCGACTTCATCGACTCCACGCCCGACGATCAGCCGTTCTTCGCGATGTACACACCGACGTCGCCACATCTGCCGGCGGACGACCCCCGCTACGACTCACTGGTTGTGTCGCCGCCGCGAGTGCCGTCCTTCGACCAGGACACCCTGACCAAGAAGAGCCCGATGTACGCGCGACGGGGGCCGCTCACGAGCCACGAGCTGCGCGAAGCCGACGAGCGCTTCGTCAAGATGTCGCACGCGGTCCGGTCGCTCGACGACGGCGTGGGCCACATCCTCGAGGGTCTCGGCGATCGCGAGCGCGACACGATCGTGATCTACCTATCGGACAACGGGTTCATGTTCGGCGAGCATCGCCGGTTCGGCAAGACGGACGCGTACGAGGAATCCGTGCGTGTCCCCATGATCGTGCGCTATCCCGCAGCCATCGACCCCGGCAACGCGTTCATGTCCCGCGCCCTGGTGTCGAACATCGACATCGCTCCTTCGCTCGCCGAGCTGGCCGGGTTCGCTTGGAACGCCGATGGCCGATCGTTCGTTCCGTTGCTGGACGGCTCCTCGCGCAGCATCCGATCGGCGCTGCTGATCGAGCATTGCCAGGGGGTGAGCAAGGGGACGCCTCCCTGCTCGGGCCTCTCGTTCTACGCGCATCAGACCAGGGGCGCCGCGTATCGAGGCGTGGTGACGACGCGCTACAAGTACGTGCGCTACGACGACGGCAGTGGCGAGCTGTTCGACCTGCAGCGCGACCCCGGGGAGATGGAGAACCTCGTCGGCGAACCCGGCTCCGCGGGGACGATCGCCGCGCTCCGCTCCACGCTCGCCACCCTCGAAGCGCCGGCGATCGACACCACCATCGCGACGGGACCGTGGCCCACGCTCGACGGGCCGTCCAGGTCGGCGGCGTTCACGTTCTTCTCGCCGTCGCGGTTCTCGACCTACCGATGCCGGCTCATCCGGGACGGAGCCGCGGATCCCTGGCACGCGTGCGACGGCCAGTCCGACGCCATCGGTAGTCTGTCCGACGGCGACTACACGTTCGAGGTCGTCGGCACGGACGAGGCCGGCCACGTCGATCCCACGCCTGCTTCCCGGAGCTTCTCGCTCGCCTCGAGCGGACCTAACGTCTCGATCACGGGGCACCCACCTGCGGCGCAAGAGGGCGGAGACGTGACCTTCTCCTTCTCGAGCTCCACCGCCGGCGCGACGTTCGGTTGCCGTCTTTCTCCCGCCTTCGGCGCACGCGCACACTGGGAGCCGTGCTCCGGATCGGCCGGCTACCAGGGACTCGAAGACGGTGTGTGGAACTTCGAGGTCCGCGCGCAATCGCCCGGTTCGCAGACGTGGACGTCCCCGCCCGCATCGTGGCTCGTCCGCGTCGATCACCTCGGACCGAGATTCGTGGTCGCTCAGGGACCCGCCGGCATCACGTCGTCGCGCGACGCCGAGTTCCTCTTCGTTCCGACGGAAGGCGTCCACGGTTCGACCACCTGCCGGCTGGATCGTCGCAAGGCAGCGAACTGCAGCGACGGCAGGTTCTCCGTCTCCGGCCTGGCCAAAGGGGTCCACTCGGTTCGCGTCACGACGGCCGATGCCCTCGGCAACGTCGGAGTGACCACCGTCGCGTGGACGATCGACTTCGGAGCGCCCAAGATCCGCGTCGCCAACCACCCCGACCGGTTCACCTCCATCACCGAGGCCACGTTCCGGCTGGAGCCGAGGAACGAGCCCTCGTGGTTCATCTGCCAGCTGGACGGGCTGCCGGAGATGCCGTGCGACGACACCTTCACGTTCGGCCCGCTCGCTGAGGGCCCGCACACGTTGCTCGTGTGGGGGCTGGACGCGGCGATGAACC
>JBBQVZ010000141.1:0-7736 GCA_038211015.1 Actinomycetota bacterium
CCATCCCGGCGCGCCGTTCTTCAAGGAGTTCGCGATCAGGCTGCCGCGACCGGCGGCCGACGTCCGCGACGCGCTCGTCGAGCGCGGGTTCCTGGCGGGAGTGCCACTGTCCGATGCCGACGGTCGTGCGCTCGCCGTCGCGGTCACCGAGAAGCGATCTCGCGACGAGATCGACCGGTTCGCCCACGCGTTCGCAGAGGTGCTCGGGTGATCGGCGCCCCGATCCGTCGTCAGGATCCCCCGGCGGGGGAGGGGACCATCAAGGATCGGTCGCGCCCCGGACGATCCGCGTTCGGGTTCGCGCCTCTCGACGTGCCGGAGTCCTCGATCCCCGAGGATGCGCGCCGTCGCTCCGACCCCGGCCTTCCGGAGATCTCCGAGATCGATCTGGTCCGCCACTACACGCGGCTCTCCCAGATGAACTACGGCGTCGACACGGGGTTCTATCCGCTGGGCTCGTGCACCATGAAGTACAACCCGAAGGTCGCCGAGACCGTCGCGGCCCTCCCGGGGTTCCAGCGGATGCATCCGCTGCAGCCCGATCAGACCGCGCAGGGAGCGCTCGAGATGCTGTGGCGACTGGAGCGGGCGCTCTGCGAGATCACCGGGATGGCGCGTGCCACGCTGCAACCGCCCGCAGGCGCGTGCGGCGAGATGACCGGCCTGCTGATCATGCGGGCGTACCACCAGGAGCGGGGCGGCGGCCGGACCAAGGTCATCATCCCCGACTCGTCGCACGGCACGAACCCGGCGAGCGTGCACCTGGCCGGATTCCAGGCGGTTCCGGTGCCGTCGGATGCGCGCGGCCTGGTGGACGTGAGCGTGCTCGAGAAGCTCGTCGACGACGAGGTCGCAGGCTTGATGCTCACCAACCCGAACACGCTCGGGCTGTTCGAGCAGGAGATCGAGGAGATCGCGCGGATCGTGCACGGCGTCGGCGGGCTCGTGTACTACGACGGCGCCAACCTGAACGCGATCCTCGGCCGGTGTCGCCCGGGCGACATGGGCTTCGACATCGTGCACATCAACACGCACAAGACGTTCGCGACGCCGCACGGCGGGGGAGGGCCGGGCGCCGGCCCCGTCGGCGTCGTCGAGGAGCTGGTGCCCTACCTGCCTTCACCGATCGTGGAGCGAGACGACGCGACGGGCGCGTTCCGATGGGACCGAGACCGCCCGCGATCCATCGGCCGCCTCCACGGTTACCACGGCAACGCCGCCGTGCTGGTCCGCGCGTACGCCTACGTGTTCCTGCACGGGGCGGACGGCTTGAAGGCGGTGAGCGAGCTCGCGGCGCTGAACGCGAACTACCTCGCGGCGCTCGTCGCGGAGGACTTCCCGCTCGCGTTCCCCGACGGGCGTCCGATGCACGAGTTCGTGGCGACCGCGAAGGGCCTGAAGCACGAGACGGGGATCCGCGCGATGGACGTGGCGAAGCGCCTCATCGACCTCGGGTACCACCCGTCCACCGTCTATTTCCCCCTGGTGGTGGACGAAGCCATGATGGTCGAGCCGACCGAGACCGAGACGAAGGAAACGCTCGAAGGGTTCGCCGCCGCCATGCGGCAGGCGGCCGCGGAGGCCAGGAGCGATCCGGATCTGCTCCACGAGGCGCCCGTCACGACGCCGGTCCGCCGCCTGGACGAGGTGCGGGCTGCGCGCCACCTGAAGTTGCGGTGGGGCACGACGGACGCGTCCTGATCGAGCGCGGCGGACGGACGGTGACCGTCGTGGCCGGGAGGGCAGCCCGGCAGCTGACGTCCAAGCTCGACGGGGCAACCTCCACGGCCGCACAGCAGATCTTAGCGAGAGCGACCGGGAACTACCGCCGGGGGAACGAGCGATGACGCGGGCGGTGAGTTGGCTCTTGGGGAAGTGGTGTCGGGTGGCTCATTTCCTAACGTTACATAATGTCCATTATCGGCGTTAATCCTGTCGATCGGGGCGAGGCCTCGCGAACCGTGCCTTCACGCCCCAGACCGTGACCAGCCAGAGGGCCTCGACCACGATCGTGCGGGAGATCTTCGAGTGTCCATGCTCGCGTTCGCGGAACGTGATCGGCACCTCTCCGACGTCGTACCCGGCGTTCCAGGCACGCATCACCAGCTCGATCTGGAACCCGTAGCCGTCCGAGTGGAACGGACGCACGACGAGCTCCCTCAGCGGGTCGCTGCGGTAGACGCGGAATCCGCTGGTCGCGTCCCGGATCGGGAGGCTGAGCATCAGACGTGCGTAGGCGTTGCCCGCCTTCGACAACCCGACGCGGGAACGGCTCCAATCGGTGACGGACCCGCCCGGCACGTAACGGCTGCCCACGACCAGGTCGCGACCGGCCGCGGCCGCCGCAAGGAGCCGAGGCAGTTCCTCGGGCTCGTGTGAGAGGTCGGAGTCCATCTCGACCAAGAGGTCGTACCCATCGGCCAGGCCCACGCGGAACCCGTCGAGATAGGCGCTCGCGAGCCCCGCCTTCTTCGGGCGCTCGAGCAGTCGGACGCGCGGTTCCTCGGCCGCCACGGCGCGGACGAGTTCCCCTGTGCCGTCGGGCGATGAGTCGTCGACCACGAGGACGTCCAAGCGCTCCGGCAAGGCCATGAGGCGGGCGAGCACCCATTCGATCGTGTCGCGCTCCTCGTAGGTGGGCAAGATGACGAGCGTGCGCCGTCGATCCGGCGACAACGGGTCCGGTGCCGGCCGCGCGCTCGAGCGCCGTCGCGGTGCCAGGAACATCCCGGTGACGACCACGAGCGAGAGCCACGGGAACCAATCCCCCAGCCGAACGTACAAGGTCATGACGTCCGAAGATCGGATGGAGTGTCGGAGGATCGCAGGTTCGAACAAGCCGACCTCCGCCACGATGCGGCCGCTCGGATCCACGAACGCCGTGATGCCCGAGACGGCGGCGTTCACGACCCATCGGCCGTCCTCCACGGCGCGCATCCGGCTCATCTGGAGCTGCTGCGCCGACGCCGCGGTCGTCCCATAGGAGGCGTTGTTGACCGGCACCACGAGGAACTCCGCCCCGGCCCGCACGAACGCACGCGTCAGCGCGGGGAAGCTGTTCTCGTAGCAGATCGGCGCCCCGAAGGGCGGGACGCCGACGGCGGACATCGCGTGCACGCGATCCCCCGGCGTCCGGTCGAAGGGGATCTGGTCGGTCGCCGAGATCCATGAGAGCTGGCTCCGCCACGGCACGTACTCGCCGAACGGCACGAGGTGCACCTTGTCGTAGCGGTCGACCAGGTTCCCCGTGCCATCGAACAGGACCGCGCTGGTTCGTTGCGTGCCGTCGGGATCGTTGGGGACGGCGCCGACGAGCGTCGGAGCCCCGACGGCGGCGATCGCGCGGCGCACGTCGGCGACGATCCGCGGGTCGTTCGCCGCACCGGGGTCGAGCGCCCCCTCGCCCCAGATCGCCAGGTCCGGCGGGTCCGGGGCGAGCCGCGCATGGAGCGCGATATGGAGGCGGGCGACGCCTTCGTCCTCGGTGACCGTCGAGGCGCTCGCGGCCTGCCTGACGTCGACCTGCAGCGTCGCGATGTCGACATCGCGACCGTCGGGTACGGAGAACGGGATCAGGATCGGCGCCGCGATCGCGACGGCGGCGAGTCCGAGGCGGCCGGCCCGTCGCCCCCCTCCCCCGCCGCCCGCGACCGCCTCCACCAGGAGCGCGTTCACGGCGACGACGACGAACGTCACTCCCCAGGCCCCCGCGATCGTGGCCAGACGGAGGGTTGCCCGGTTGTCGATCTGCGAGACGCCCAGCGATCCCCAGCTGAAGCCGCCCAAGGGCCACATCGTGCGGACCCAGTCCATGACGGTCCACAGCGCGGCCAGGCCGATCGCCGTCACCACCGGTCGGCCGCGTCGATACACGACCGGCGCGAGCATCCCGAACACAACCGCCGACGCGGTGGCGAGGAGCGTGAGCGACAGCCAAGCCATCTGCCCGAAACGCTCGATCCAGTACAGCGTGGCTCCGTAGCAGCCCAGTCCGAACGCGAACCCGAGGGCCGCCCCTCTCCGCCCGCCGGCCGACCGCAGGAGCCACAGGAGTGGCGCGACGCCCACGAAGGCCACGGGCCACCAGCCGAGGGGTGGGAACGCCGCGGAGATGAGCAACCCGCTCGCGAGCGCGACCGGGAGTGAGACGGGAAGGGAGGGACCCGCCCTCAGGCGCAGTCCCGGCAGAGCATCCTCTTCTTGTCTGCGAGCTGGCTCCGGTGCTTGACCAGGAAGCATCTCTTGCACACGAACTCGGTCGTCTGGATCGGCACGACCCGCGTCTCTACAGGTTGGAGCCGCTCGTCTTTGGTGACGGCGACGGCGACGTCTTCGTCTTCGTCGGCCTCCTCCTCCTCGGCACGAGCCTCCTGCTTGACCAGCAGGTCCTGGATCGACTCGACCTCAGCGACCGCGGGGTCGGCGGGGTCGGCAGGCTCGGGGGGTTCGGCGGGCACGACGGCCTCGTCGAGGTCGGCTTCGGTGGGTTCGAGGTCCTCGAGATCCTCCTCCTCGGCCGCCTCCTCCTCCTCGATGGGTTCGTCCTTATCTTTCATCTTGCCCTTCATGCCATCCACCTCCGGGGCGTCACCGCCTCGATTGCGCGCGGATTGTACTGCCGTGAAGTCACGATGCAACCGAGACCGGCGCAACAACGCCTGCGCGAGGCGTTCCATTCCCGATCGTGCGGGTCGCGCGGCCACCGCGCAGCGATGTGGCGAGGCGATCGAAGGCGCCGATCGGGGAACGTTCAGAGGCCCGGAGATGGCCGAGAGATAGGTAAGGACCCAAGAGACCTTTGGGGCCGCGGCGCCGGGGCGTCGCGTTCTCTACTCAGCCTCTTGGGTCCTACCGTGCGCCTCCGCCGGGGCGGTGGCGCGACGCGAAAGGTACGGCACGCGGGTCGCGAGCGTCAATACGAGCGACGGACAAAGAGTGACAAAGCGATGACGCGACGGTGAACGTCCTGCGACGCCGACGCACGACCACTGGATCAGCGAGCGAACACCTCGCGGCCGAGCGAGATG
This sequence comes from Actinomycetota bacterium, assembly GCA_038211015.1. Taxonomy (GTDB): domain Bacteria; phylum Actinomycetota; class UBA4738; order UBA4738; family HRBIN12; genus JBBQVZ01. The sequence continues at coordinate 5,028 of JBBQVZ010000141.1, forward strand.
GTGAGGATCGGACGGAGTCCTTCGACGCTGTCGACCGTCATCGGATCCGTGTCGTAGGCCGCCATGTCCGCGTGCATCCCGGGCCCCAATACGCCCTTCTTGTCTTCCTGATGCCCTACGCGGGCCCCACCCGACGTGTGCACGCGGATCGCTTCGATCCTGGAGAGACGCTGCGCCGCATCGTGATGCGCCTCGCACGCCGCGATCGACAACATCGGATCGAAGGGCGTGATCGGCGTGTCGGACCCTGCGCCGACTTCGATCCCTCGGTCGATCATCGTGCGGAACGGGTTCATCGCGGCCGCCCGGTCCCACCCGAGCGCCGCGGCGTAGAGGCCGCCGGGCTGCCCCCAATATCGATCGAACGTCGGCTGCACGGACACCGCCAACCCGAGCATCGCGGCGCGTTCGATCTGCGACGTGCTCGCCATCTCGAAGTGTTCAACGCGGTGACGTCGGGCGCGGAAGTGCCGGCGCTCGCGGGAATCGAGCGCCGCGTACACCCGTTCCCACACGGTGAGCGCCTGCTCGATCGCGCGGCCCCCGATCGCATGAGCGCCCACCTGCAAACCGGCCATGTGGCCTGCGTGGAAGAACGACTCGAGCTCGTCGTCAGCGTGATACGTCGAGCCGTTCCCATCGGAGTCGGCGTACGGAGCCGTCACCGCAGCGGTCCGAGCGCCGATCGAACCATCGAGCGGCAGGTCGCCTCCGATCGCCGGCAGGCCGAGGTCCATGATCTGCGGGATATCCATGGTGGCGACCACGGGCACGACGTCCATCGGGAGCCGGTCGCGGTGCCCCAGGAACACCTGCAGGTCGCGCAGGCCCAGCCAGTGGGGCATGGACATCTCGTGCGCCGCGGTCACACCGTTCGAGGCGCCCAGGGCGGCTGCGCGGAGTTGGAGCTCCTGGATCTCGTTGTCCTGCACCGACGCGGACGCCCACCGCCCGAGGCGTTCCACGGCGTCGCGCGTGACCCGCCCGGTGGGGATGCCGTCCGCGTCACGTTCGACGCCCTCCTGGTCAGACCGGATCCCGGCAGCCTCCAGCGCGGCAGAGTTCGCGAGCGCCAAGTGACCGTCGGCGCGATGGATCATCAGGGGGCGAGAGGTCACCGCATCGAGCTCCACGAGGACCGGATGCGTGGGGTCCTCCCAACGCGATTCATCGAACCCGAGCAGCACCACGGGTCCCTCGCCCTCGGATGCCCGCTCCGATGCGATCGTCAGCAGTTCCCTTACCGACGCTGCCGCCTCCACGTCGCGGTTGGCGAGCGCCGACCCCGTGCGCGTCAGGTGGACGTGCGTGTCGATGAAGCCCGGCAAGATCGTGGTGCCCGGAAGGTCCACGACCCGGTCGGCTTCCGGCGGGTCGCCGCTCCCCACGCGCTGGACGTGGCGCTCGTCGATCAGGACCCACTCGCCGGTCTGCGGATGCGACAGGGTGTGCACGCGCGACGCGCGATAGAGGGTCCTCACGTGGTGCGATTATCGCAGCGAGGAGGACGCGACGGCGAGTTCGAGGCGGCCCCGGATCGGACCGCCCGGACGTGCTCGTTGAGGAGAACGGTCTTCCCGTCGTGGATCTCCAGGCCGAACGAAGCCCAGGTCACACGCAGGGCCTCGAGCGCGTTGGCCCGCGTCCGGGCGTCGGGCGCGAAGATGGCCACATCGTCGACCCACCGAACGTGCGTGGCGCCGGTCGAACGGATCGCATCGTCCCCCGCGGACAGCACCGCATCCGCGAGGATGGCCGATACGGCAGGCCCCACCGGGAGGCCGTCGGTGCCCATGTCACAGAACACGCGCAACCACGATCCGATCTGGTGGACGCAGGCCTCCGCCACCCCGAGGGCGGCGAGCCGGTCGGTGATCTCGCGCACCGAGAGCGACGCATAGCAGGCTCGCGCGTCGGTCAAGGCGACGAAGCGGCCTTGTCTCCCCAGGCGGCCAACCTCTCGCTCCCATCGCCGCCTCGCTCGTTTCCACGGTTCGAGGACGGGACCGCATGTCGGGTCCCACGCGACGAGGCGGTTCGCGTGCGATTCACTCCCGATCGCCTGGCCGATGGCCCGCGCCGCGGGGGCGACGCTCCTCGCGAACGCCGATCCGTCGGCGCGGCTCAACACGATCAAACGCCGCGCGCCGCCGCCGGGCTTGGGGACCACATCCCAACGGATCGGCCCGCTCAGCACCGGGCCGGTGGATCGTCGGGACATCGTCTCCTCCTCGTTCGATCCGAGGAGGAGCGCAACGTGGCGGCACGCTACACGTCGCGCCACCGACGGTGCAATCGGCCGCCTTCGCCGTCGACCGTCCCCCGGCAGGGACGCGCGACCCCATCCGGCGGCTCCCCCTATGATGGCCGTGTGCTCGACGAGCGGGATCTGGAGATCATCGCGGCGCTGCAGGAGGACGCCCGAGCAACGTACGCGGACGTCGCCGCCCGGGTCGGGATGTCGGCCTCGGCGGTGCACGAGCGCGTTCGCAAGTTGGAGCAAGGGGGCGTGATCCGCAGCTACCGAGCCGTGGTGGATCCGGAGGCGATCGGACTGTTCGTCACCGCCTTGATCGCGGCCACGCCGCTCGATCCGCAACAGCCGGACGACCTGCCCGATCGTGTCGCGGAGTTCCCCGAGGTGGAGGACTGTCTGAGCGTCGCGGGTGAGGCGAGCTACATCCTCAAGGTACGGACCAAGACCACCGG
>JBBQVZ010000142.1:0-7632 GCA_038211015.1 Actinomycetota bacterium
CTCCGGAAGCATCGACGCGAGGAAGACCTTGCCGGCCGATCCGGCCCAGAGCGGGAGCTCCTCGCCGATCGGAACGAACGTGCGCAGCTCACTCGAGGATTCGACGGCGTCGACGCACGTCCGGCCGTCGATGGAGGTCACGTAGAGCTGGGCGCTTTCGCCCGTCGCCGCCGCCAGCCGTTCGAGCGCCGGATGCGCGGCGTCGCGGAGTGATGGCTCCTGCATCGCCATCGCGGCGAGTTTCAACAGCCGCGGACCGAGCCGATACCCGCGTCCCCCGACGTATTCGAGCAAGCCGTGAGCTTCGAGAGACTTGAGGAGCCGGTGGGCGGTCGTGCGCGGCAGGCCAGTCGCTCTTACGATCGCGGCGTGCGTCCGGGCGCCATGCTCCACGGCATCGAGGATCGCGACCGACCGGTCGAGGACGCCGACGTCCGTCTCGGCGACCTGGCGCGTCTGGGAAGGGTCTGGTACGGTCATGTTCCGCATAACGGTATCAAAGTTCTATATAGTGGAACAGGGTTGTAGCCGGCAACCGTAAGGAAGCGGCGCGACCCGCGAGCAGCCGAGGAGACCGATCGCCGATGCCACCGCAGACGCTCGCGGAGAAGGTTTGGGAACGCCACGTCGTCCATCGAGCCGACGGCGAGCCCGACCTCCTCTACGTGGACCTGCACCTGGTGCACGAGGTCACCAGCCCGCAGGCGTTCGAGGGACTGCGCCTGCACGGCCGCGCCGTCCGCCGCCCGGACCTCACCGTCGCAACCATGGATCACAACGTCCCGACGACGATTGGCCCCGTCACCGATCCGATCTCTAAGCGCCAGATGGACGCCCTGTCCTCCAATGCCGAGGAGTTCGGGATCACGCTCTTCCCGATGGGCTCGCCGGGCCAGGGCATCGTGCACGTCATCGGTCCCGAGCAGGGCTACACGCAACCCGGTCTGGTAATCGTGTGCGGTGACTCGCACACGTCCACGCACGGTGCGTTCGGCGCGCTCGCGATCGGCATCGGGACGTCGGAGGTCGAGCATGTCTTGGCTACCCAGACACTGCCCCAGACCAAGCCCGACACGATGTCCGTGACGGTCGAGGGCGAACTTCCGGCCGGCGTCGCGGCGAAGGACGTGATCCTGGGGATCATCGCCCACATCGGGACGAACGGCGGCGTCGGTTACATCGTGGAGTACCGCGGGTCGGCGATCCGCGCGCTCTCGATGGAGGGCCGCATGACCATCTGCAACATGTCGATCGAGGCCGGGGCGCGCGCAGGCATGGTCGCGCCCGACGACACCACGTTCGCCTATGTCGAGGGACGCCCGCACGCGCCGCATGGTGCCGATTGGGAGCGTGCGTTGGAGGATTGGCGGACGCTGCCGACCGATAACGGCACGACATTCGACCGGGAGGTCGCGTTCGACGCGGCCGAGCTTCGCCCGTACGTCACCTGGGGAACGAACCCGAGCCAGAGCGTGACGATCGACGGCGTCGTGCCGGACCCCGAGTCGATGAGCGATGCCGGCAAAGCCGAAGCGGCGGTCCGCGCGCTCGCCTACATGGCGCTCGCGCCGGGCACGGCCATCCGCGAGATCCGCCCCGACACGATCTTCATCGGCTCGTGCACGAACTCACGGATCGAGGATCTTCGGGTCGCGGCCGGCGTGGTCGGGGGACGCAAGGTCGCCGACGGGCTCCGCGCACTCGTCGTCCCCGGGTCGTTCGCCGTGAAGGAGCAGGCGGAACGCGAAGGGCTCGATCGCGTCTTCTCCGACGCGGGATTCGAGTGGCGCGGCGCCGGCTGCTCGATGTGCCTCGGCATGAACCCCGACATCCTGGCGCCCGGCGAGCGGAGCGCGAGCACGAGCAACCGCAATTTCGAGGGCCGGCAAGGCAAGGGTGGCAGGACGCACCTGGTCAGCCCGGCGGTCGCCGCCGCCACCGCGATCGCCGGCCACTTCTGCACCCCGGAGGATCTCTAGATGGAACCGGTCCGCGTCATCGAAGGCACCGCGCTCCCGATCGACCGTTCCGACGTCGACACGGACCAGATCATCCCGGCCGAGTACCTCAAGCGGATCGAACGCACGGGATTCGGACCGTTCCTGTTCGCGGAGTGGCGCAAGGATCCCGACTTCGTGATCAACGATCCGCGCTACGCGGGAGCGAAGATCCTGCTGGCCGGAGCGAACTTCGGATGCGGCTCCAGCCGTGAGCACGCGCCGTGGGCGATCGAGGACGCCGGGTTCCGCGCCATCATCGCTCCGAGCTTCGCGGACATCTTCCGGAACAACTGCACGAAGGTTGGGCTGCTGCCGGTCGAGCTCCGCTTGGAGTCGGTGCGCGCGTTGATGGACGCCGTCCTCGACGATCCAACGACCCGTATCGTCGTCGACCTGGAGCATCGCAGCGTGATCGCACCGGGTCTCGACGAGACGTTCGACATCGAGGAGTTCACCGCGTGGCGACTGCTCGAGGGCCTGGACGACATCGGGCTCACGATGCGCCACCTGGACGACATCTCCGCCTACGAGGCGCGGCGGCCGTCCTGGCTCCCGACGGCCTGAGCCTCAGCTCTCGCCCACGCCCGACTTCCTCAACGCCAGCGTCCGCGTCGAGGTCGTGAGCGCCACCAGCGCTTCGGAGGGTCGCACCACGACGGGCGTTGCGTCGCGCAACCGCCGCGCTTCGGCCGGCAACGTCGCCAGGTCGGCGTCGAACCGCTCGCGCATCTCCTCGATCGATGGCGTGGAGCCCGTTCGGACGCCGTCGCGCATGACGGGCTCCAGCAAGGGTTCGGCGTCCGGAGGACCGGGCTCGTCTCGGAGCGCGAGGATGTCGGCGTCCGATCCGCGCCACGCTTGCTTGCGTCCGGGAGCCGTGGCCTTGTCCGTCGACAGCTTCAGCACCGGACGGCCATCGATATCGGTCAGCTTGTAGACCGAGTCCACGAACGGGGCGTCGGCCGACACGCCCATCTGCGTCCCGATCCCGAACGCGTCCACCGGTGCCCCGTCGCCGACCAGCTTCTCCACCTCCCACTCGTCCAGACCGCCGCTCGCGAAGATCCGAGCGTCGGCGAGCCCCGCCTCGTCCAGCAGCTTGCGGGCGCCGCGCGACAGCTCATCGACGTCGCCGCTGTCGAGGCGCACGCCGATCTGCCCCGTCAGCCCCATCTGGCCCACGACCTCGATCGCGTTCCTGACGCCATGCAGCGTGTCGTACGTGTCGACCAGGAACGTCGTGCGGTCGGGGTGGTCCTCGGCGAACGCGCGGAACGCTTCGGTCTCCGACGGGAACGCTTCGATGAAGGAATGCGCCATGGTGCCTGCGACCCGCAGGCCGTATCTGCGTGCAGCCTCTACATTCGACGTCGCGGCGAATCCGACGATCGCGCTGTCTCGGGCGGCCGCCATGGCCGCCTCGCGTCCGTGCGTGCGCCGGAACGCGAAGTCCACCAGTTCCTTGTCCGCCGCGGCCAGCCGGTAGCGCGCGGCCTTCGTGGCGAGCGTCGTGTGGAGCGTCACCTGGTTCAGCAGGAGCGTTTCGACGAGCTGTGCGGCGGGGAGCGACGCGGTGACCTCCATGATCGGCTCCCCCGCGTGCACGATCCGGCCCTCGCGCACGGCACAGACCTCTCCGTCGAACCGCACGCTCCGGAATGCCTCGACGTCGCGTTCGTCGAACCCGATCGTCCGCAGGTAGGAGAGATCTCCCTCGTCGAACGAGAACGACTCCAGCGCGTCGAGGCACGACTCGAGCCCGGCCGCGACCAGGAACCCACGGTTCGGCGGCAGGTTGCGCACGTAGAGGCTGAACGTGGCGGGCGCGGTCATGTCGCGACGCAGGTAGCTCGCGGCCATGTTGAGCTCGTAGAGGTCCGTTAGGAGCGCCCCCGGCATCCGCGTAGGCTACACACGGATGCCGGAGCGCACGTCCGAGGAACGGTTCATGGAGCTCGCCGCCGACGCGGTCGACGGCCTGCCAGAGTGGGTCCACGAGGCCATGGACAACGTGGAGGTCTTCGTCGAGGAGCTGCCCCCTCCGAACGAGCCGGATCTCCTGGGGCTCTATCACGGTGTGCCGCTCTCGGCGCGGGGAACCCACTACGCGGGCGCCCTGCCCGACCACATCACGCTCTATCGCGCCCCGATCGAGCAACAGGCTCGGGGGAGCGACGATCGGCTGCGGCGCATCATCGCGCACACGGTGGCGCACGAGGTCGCGCACCATTTCGGGATCAGCGACGACCGGCTGCGCGAGATCGGGGCGTACTAGTCCATGTCAGACGACCTGGCCAACTTCGACGAAGGGATGATGCGACTGGCGTTGGAAGAAGCGGAAGCGTGTCTGGACTCCGGCGACGTCCCGGTGGGTGCGGTGATCGCGCGGGACGGCGACAGACTGGTTTCGGCCGGCAACGCACGCGAGCGGATGCAGGATCCCACCGCGCACGCCGAGGTGCTGGCGTTGCGCGAGGCGAGCGACATCTCGGATTCGTGGCGGTTGGACGGGTGCACCCTGTACGTCACGTTGGAGCCGTGCGCGATGTGCGCCGGCGCGATCGTGCTCGCCCGGGTCGATCGAGTGGTGTTCGGCGCGCGCGATCCCAAGGCGGGGTTCGCGGGTTCGCTCGGGAACCTGCTTCAGGACGAGCGCCTCAACCATCGGGTGGACCTCACGGCAGGTCTGCTGGAGGAGGATTGCGGCGAGCTCCTGCGGACGTTCTTCCGCGATCGTCGCTAGCGTGCCATCCGTTCGCGGATCGCGGCGTGGATCCGTTCTGCCACGTGGGGCATGACGCCGGCCATCGTTGCGAAATCACGCGCGAGCATCACGATCGCCGTGACCGGCGTGTTCGCGACCACCGTGGCCGTCCGCCGGTCGTGCTCGATGATCGCGATCTCGCCGAAGAAATCCCCGGGGCCGAGATCCGTCAGGTGCTCGCCGTCCTTCGTGACGGCGACGGTCCCCTTCTCGAGCACGAAGAACTCGTGCGGCAGGCGCCCCTGATCGAGCAGGTGGTACCCGGCGGGAACTTCGATCTCGTCGGTCCACCGCGAGATCTGGTCGCGCTCCTTGCGCGACAGGTCGCGGAACAACGGGAGCGGTTCCAAGCGCTTCGCGTCCACCGGCTCCTCCTCTCGTGGATGGCATCCTGCCACGGCCGGAGGGCTTCCCGCCACCCGCCTCTGGGCGCGGACATGCCACTTGTTAGACTCGGCGACGGAGGCGTGCCGGAGCGGACGAACGGGACCGCCTCGAAAGCGGTTAGGGGTCTAAACCGCCCCTCGCGTGTTCAAATCACGCCGCCTCCGCGGTTAGGGGCGGGCCTCCGGGCCCGCCCCTTCGTTCATCAGGCGCCTACCATGGGCGGCACATGCGCTCTCCCCGGGGCTTCCGCGCGCTCATCGGAACCGTCCTGGCGGCGGCGATCGTGTTGCCCGCCGCGCCGGCGCTCGCGGGCATCCCGGCGGGGCGCTACGCGATCGGGGACTCCGTCATGCTCGGGGCCCGCGACGCGTTGATCGCCCGCGGGTTCCGGGTGAACGCCGAGGTCAGCCGGCAGTTCGACGATTCGGTGCGGCTCGTCCGCCAGTTGGCAGCGGGCGGACATCTTCCGGTCAACGTGATCGTCCATCTGGGAACGAACGGGTCGATCGATCGCGCCGACTGCGACAGGCTGGTGCGCGTGGCGGGTCCCGGCCGCCTCGTGTACCTGGTGACGGTGAAGGTGCCGCGCCCGTATCGCGATCCGAACAACGTGCGACTCGGCAACTGCGCGAACCGGCACGAGAACGCATTCCTGATCGACTGGTACGCGTTGAGCAGGTACCACCGGGCGTGGTTCTACAGCGACGGGTACCACCTCAGGCCGATTGGCCGACACGAGTACGCGGCGCTGCTCGCTCGGAGCATCGCAAGCCCGACGTCCCGCTGAGGCCGAGAGGTCGCCCGCTAGACTCGTCGCGGTGGCCTGCCCGAGCGGCCGAAGGGACGCGCCTGGAAAGCGCGTGGGGGGGCAACCCTCCCGAGGGTTCGAATCCCTCGGCCACCGCCATGTGATGTCTCACGACATCGTGGACGGATGTCGCGGGACATCGTAGACACCTCAGCGCTGCGGTTGGTAGTCCCGCGTCGGATCGAGGGTCAGATGCCTGAGCAGCTGCCCGTCCTCGCTGATCACCCGCACGTCCAGATCGTCGATGAGCATGATGACGTGCTTGCCCTTGTGCGCGTGCCCGACGCCGATGTGATGAAGGCGCGTCCGGTAGCGAAGCGTCACCTTGCCGTTGGCATCGATCCGATCCTTGCGGACCCTCATGCCGGCGCCCACCTGGATCTTCGGTCCCGTTGGCTTGGCCTTGTCCCGTGCATCGAAGGCCGCCCTTGGTGTCATGCGTCCTCTGGCTCGGTGCGGCCTCACCTCGTTGTAGTAGGTGATGAAGCGATCGACCTGGGCCTGCAGCTCTGATATCGAGACGGCCTCCGGCTGCTTGGCTAAGAACGCCTTCATCGTTTGATGGAACCGCTCGACCTTGCCGCAGGTCTGGGGATGATAAGGACGGGAGTGGCGATAGTCGATGCCGAGCGCCAACAGCTCGGTCTGCACCACGTTGGGACCACCACGGTGCCACGTCGTGTAGATGCAGCCGTTGTCGGTCAGCAGGGCTGCAGGGGATCCCCAGCGCTCTGCTGCCTCGTGGAACACCTGGATCACCATGCGTGCACTCGTGGATCGGAAGACCCGACTTCCCACCGCCAGGCGCGAGTGGTCATCGATGAAGTTCACGATCTCGACCAGGGTGCGGTCTTTCAGGCGCCAATGCGTCACGTCGGACTGCCAGCATTCGTTGGGCAGCTGAGCTTCGAAACGCACCCAGGAGCTCCGCGGACGTTTGTGGGGTTGGGGGATGACGAAGCCGCGACGGCGAAGGACCCGCCAGATCGTGGAAACCGAGGGCACCTGCGCGTGGCGCAGTCCCAGGTGGTAGTGGATCGTCTGAGCGCCCGCGTCTAAGCCTTGGTCTGCCAGTTCCTTGCGCAACGCGACGATCTCGTCCTCGAGCTCCTCCGACGTCCGATGCGGGATGTGTTGGGGAGCCCGGGACCGTGGCTCGATCGCTTCGTAGCCACCCTCACGGAAACGTTTGAGGACCTTGCCGACCCAGCTCTTGGATACCCCGTGAGCACGGGCCACCTCTCGGTAGCTCCGACCCTCCAGCACCACAGCCTCGACCACGTAGCGAGCCAGATCCATCGCAGACCCCCATCACTAGGTGTCCACGATGCTCCGACACAGGTGTCCACCATGTGGTGAACTTGCATACCTCTCCTCCCGCTACTGCGCAACGGATATCTGTCAGTACTAGCGATGTTTTGGATCGGTGAAGATGAGGTTGTCGAGTGCCGCCGCGTGCTCCCGCTTGTGCCCGGCCTGTCGAAGCACGTTGCTCCGCCTCGCGTCGTCCGACCGTCCGCCGTCGTCCAGAACGATGGGTCTTCCAAGGTCACGCGTATCCTGTGATCGGCCGGGGCTGGGGGCAGTCACGTGGCCCTCAGCAGGGCGGTGTAGAGCTCCTGCGTCGCTGCGCTCGAGCCCGACTCCTACGATGCGGTGATCTCTCGCGTGGG
>JBBQVZ010000143.1:0-7624 GCA_038211015.1 Actinomycetota bacterium
GAACTGCTGCCGGTGATCCCGGCGATCAAGCGCCGGGTGATGGACTGGTTGGACCGCCCCGTCAACTAACCCTCCCCCCGAGGACGCGCCCGCCATCTTCGGCCTCTATGCAGAGGATGGGGACTCAACGCCGACAGCCCAACGACACAGGAGATCCTGGAGAGTCTCGACAGATCCTGGAGAGTCTCGACGTTTCCGTCTCGGACTTCGTCGCCAGGAGGAGGAAGGCAAGGGTGCGACAGCAACTGCCCTCGGAGGCCTTGGACCTACACTGAGACTGGCCTTGGACGGCGGACCCCAAGGTGAGGAAGCTCCTGCTGGACAAGAGGTGGCATAAGTGATGGATACGCAGCGGTTCGCGGCGACGAAGGACGCATCGATCCGCACACTCTTGCGCGCGGTCGGATCCGAAGCGATCGCCACGAAGGTGGATGTGGTGGATCACTGGGACGCAGACAGGCATGCGATCGGCTTCCATCGAGTGGGCGCGAGCGAGCCACTCCTCTACGTCTCCACGTTGGAACTGCCCAAGGGCTCCTATCGCTGGACTCTCGAGACCAAGCCCGGGAGATCAGCCGAGGCGGGAACCGTTCGCTCAACCAAGGCGCTCGCCGATCTTCTCGAAAGGCACCTGCTCGTGGACGCCGGATCATCGGGCAAGGTTGGACACCAGAAGCGGAAGGCACGTACAGCCTGAGTGGCGAAGACCTGATCGGACACGCACTCGGAAGTAGCTCGGAAGTCGATCGCTTCCGAGCTTGGATGAGTTCCTGAACTTCGACGCTCAGCTCGCAAGATGCCGCTGCCGATATCGATCGCATGATCGTTCGCGAGCCTGGACAGTACCTGCGCGAACAGCTCCATCGCTTCTGGAAGTGGATGGCCGCGGCCGCCGGAATCTCCATACTCATCTGCATCGCTGGCTGGCTGCTCGTAGGCCGCAGGACGCCTCTCTGGTCGTACCTCGTGCTGGTCCTTCTCGGCGCAAGCATCGCGTATTGGCGTGATGACGAGATCCGACGGTGGGTCCGCAACCATCGCCAGGGCCTCAAGGGCGAGGTGCTCGTGGGGAACATCCTCGAGACGAAACTCGGAAGCGAATACCGCGTCCTGCACGATCGCGACAAGACGTGGAGCAACGTCGACCACGTGGTCGTCGGCCCAACCGGGGTGTTCGCCATCGAGACCAAGGCGTGGACGGGGAAGGTGTGGCTCACGAAGCGTGGTGAGTTGCGGGTGGGCGGACGCGATGAAGAGGACGCGATCAGCCAAGCCACCCGGGAGGCCATGTGGGCAAGGGGACTCCTGACAGATGCCGACATCGACACGTACGTCGAGGCACTCATCGTCCTGACCCACACCGGTCTGCCGAAGGGGCCGATCCGCCGCCGTCAGGTGCGCGTCGTGACGGCGGATGACCTGATCTCCGAGATCCATCGCGGGTGTCGCCCCCTCACGAACGATCAGATCGTCCGAGGCGCGAACGCGATCCTCCGCGCGGGCGCGACGGTCGAGGTTCGTTCGATGATGTTCGAAGGCTAAGCAGCACATCGGTTGAGACGTGACCCCACTCACAGACTCGAATGTGCTCGTTCCCTACGATACGAACGTATGTTCGAGTGTGCAAAGAAATGAGCGAGCTTCGATCGGCCATCGAGGCGTTCCGCAGCGAAACGCTCGCCAAGCTGCCTGACGCGCGGCTCGAGGAGGACTTCGCCGAGATCAGGCGGGTGACCGAGCAGCTCGAGGTGGAGAGCCTGCGGCGTCTGTCCGAGATCGAGCGCCGGCGACTCTTCGAGCGGGACGGACACCTGTCGGCGGCCGCGTGGCTGGCCTCCGCGTACAAGACGGCGTGGGGCGCTGCGCGCGATCAGGTCCGCACAGCGCGGGCGCTGGACGAGATGCCGGAGACTCGCCGAGCCCTCGAGGCGGGCGATCTATCCATGTCCGCAACCCGCGTCTTGGTTGCCGCCCGTGACGCCGACCCTTCGGCGTTCCCACGAGCTGAGTCACAACTCGTCGAAGCGGCGCGGATCCACTCGATGGGCGACCTCGCACGAGTGGTGAGCTACTGGCGTCAGCTGGCGGAGCGCGAACGTTCGCTGGACGGTGAGAAGCCGCTTCGGCAACGTCGTCGGCTGCACGCGTCCGTCACGATGGACGGGAGCGTGCGCGTGGACGGCGACCTCGATCCGGAGAACGGCGAGAGCCTCCTGACAGCATTGAGCGCGGTGCTCGATGCCGAGTCGCACCGTGCGTCCGACGACGACCGCTCCCCCGCCCAACGCCGAGCTGACGCGCTCGGCGAGATCTGCCGTCAATGGCTCGATCGCTTGGACCGTCCGACGGTGGCCGGCGAACGCCCACACATCACCATCACGGTTGGCGCGGAGGCATTCGACGATGCCGGTGCATCACCCAGCGAACTCGACCACGTCGGTTCGATCCCGGATGAGATGGCTCGTCGCTTCGCGTGCGATGCATCCGTGATGCGGGTCGTGCTGTCGGGACGCTCGGAACCGCTCGATGTCGGACGTCGAACACCGGTCGTTCCACCTGCGATCCGTCGCGCGGTGATCGTCCGTGACCGTCATTGTGGGTTCCCTGGCTGCGATCGCCCGCACACTTGGTGCGACGCGCACCACATCCTCCACTGGGCCGATGGTGGTCCCACCGCGCTGACGAACCTCCTCCTGCTCTGCCGCCGACATCACCGCTTGATCCACGAACGAGGCGGCTTCCGGCTAGAGCTATTCGAAGGAAGACCGACGTTCCGCCGCCCCGACGGCTCGCGTCTCGACGATCGCGCACCCCCGTGACGGCTTCCCTTGGAACTCGAAGATGAGGTTACATCGTTGTACACTTTCGATATGCCGAAGGGTACACATCCGAGGCGCGACGAGCCGGTGGAGGTCGGCGTCCGTGCGTTGCGTGCTGAGCTGGGCCGCTGGCTCGAGATCGCGCGCGAGCGCGACGTGGTGATCACGGATCGAGGACACCCGGTGGCGCGGTTGGTCCCGATCGGCGAGCATCCGGGCCTCGAGCGCCTGCTGGCCGAGGGCAGCGTAACGCCCCCGTCCACGACGGCGAAACCCGCGAGAGGTGCGGCCCGCGTTCGTGCTCGACTGCCGGTCTCCGATCTGGTCGCGCAGCAGCGACGGTGATCGTCTACTTCGACACGTCGGCCCTCCTCAAGTTGCTCGTCTCGGAAGAGGGGTCGGATCTCGCAGCCGACGTGTGGGACGGCGCGGATCTGCGTGTCACGAGTCGTCTCGCGTATCCGGAGGCGCGAGCCGCACTCGCGGCGGCGTCGCGGACACGCAGGCTCGCCACCCGGGCACTTGGCCTGGCGCGCCGAGGTCTGGACGACCGTTGGGAGCAGCTCTACCGCATCGACGCTTCGGATCGGCTCATCCTGCTCGCTGGCGATCTGGCCGAGGAGCACTCCCTCCGGGGGTTCGACGCGGTGCATCTCGCGTCGGCGGTCGAGGCTGGGAACGACGACGCACTCGTGCTCGCCACGTGGGATCGGGAGCTCGCGCGAGCCGCGGTCGACCGGGGACTGGGTGTGGCTCCGGACATCGCAGGGAGTAGTTAGCTCCCTGGAGCGCCGTACCGCTCGACCACGCGGTCGAGTTCAGGCAGAGACTTCGCGGCCGGAACCATCGACAGGACGTTCTCCATGCCGGCATCGAACGAACAGGCGAAGATGACCCTATACAGGAGCTTTCGCTCGACCTCATTAACCTGAGGTCTCGCTCTGACCTCTGCCTCGTACACGCGAGCGATCCTCTCCCATATGCGTATCTCTCGCTCCGGGGTCCGATCGCGTCCGAAGTTGGCAAGCGCGTGCTGGAGCGATGTCGTCTCGTGCTCGGCGAGGATCTCCTTGAAGGCTTCGATGCGAGCGATCTGCTCCGATGTCAGCACCGTGGACGGCTTGACCTCCATCGCGACAGAAACATCGAGCATCCACAGCTTCCCGTCCTGATCGACGGCGCCGACGTGTCCCTCGGGGATCGGGTCACCGGGCGAACGCGGGGTCATCAATCTCTTTCGTCCGGGGAACGCCTCCACCCACCGCTCTTGCTCAGACGTGTCGATCGAGTGGAGGCAATAGTGGCTCCTCGTCCACTCGACAGCTTCGTCCGCCGGCGTGCCGGTGAGGATGGCCATGCAGGCGATGATGCATCCGGTCCGGCCGTTGCCCGCGGCGCATCCGACCTCGACCAACTGACCACTTCGCGCGCGATCGAAGGCCTCCGCGATGAGCCTGTGTGCCAGCGGCGTATCCACGGGAAGGCCGAAGTCCACCCAATCGATGAACGCGGCAGGCCACGTCGGCTGCCAGCGGTCGTAGGCGTCAGCCCGAAGTCGGGCACTCGGTCATCGCTCGTTCGGTCGAACTGGCCCGAGGCAACGATCCTCGTCCCGTCCGGGAGCCGGAGCGGCGTCGCTCGGTGAGGGCAGGTCATCGGCATGGGTGGCTCCTTCCTCTCGCGCGATCCTCAGAGCAGCCGCGTGATCTCGGCTTCGTCGTGACAGCGCTCGAGCGCGGCTTCACGCGTGATGCGCCCCGCTTTCACGAGCCTCGCGAGGGCCGCATCCATCGTTTGCATGCCGTCCTTGCCGCCGGTCTCGATCGCGGTACGGATCAGCTCCGTCTTGTTCGCCCGGATCAACGCGCGCACCGCCGGCGTCACCACCAGGATCTCGGCGGCGACCACGCGCGCCTCGCCGTCGGCGGTCGGCACCAACTGTTGGCTGACCACGCCCTGGAGCGTGCCCGAGAGCTGCACGCGCACCTGCTGCTGCTGGTCCGACGGGAACACGTCGATGATGCGGTCGATCGTCTGCGGCGCGTCTTGCGTGTGGAGCGTCGCGAACACCAGGTGTCCGGTCTCGGCCGCGGTGATCGCGGTCGAGATGGTCTCCAGGTCTCGCATCTCACCGACCAGGATCACGTCGGGGTCCTGTCGCAGCACGTGCTTCGCGGCTTCGGCGAACCCATGCGTGTCCTGACCGACCTCGCGCTGGTTCACGGCCGAGCGCTTGTTCGTGTGCAGGAACTCGATCGGGTCCTCCACGGTCATCACGTGCGCCGCGCGTTCCTCGTTCACCACGTTGACCATGGCGGCGAGCGTGGTCGACTTCCCCGATCCCGTCGGCCCGGTGACCACGACGAACCCGCGAGGGTAGCGCGCGAGGTCGGCGACCACGGGCGGCAATCCGAGCTCGTCGATGCTCTTGATGACCGAGGGGATCAGCCGGAAGGTGGCACCCACCGAGTCGCGCTGTTGGTACACGTTCACCCTGAATCGCGCCGTTCCCGGCACGGAGTAGGAAGTGTCCAGCTCCAGCTGTTCCTCGAAGCGCTCCCGCTGCTTCTGCGGCAGGATCGCGAAGACCATCTCGCGGACCGTCTGAGCCGGGAGCGTCGGGTACTGGTCGAGGCGTATGAGATCGCCATTGATCCTGACGAACGGGGGCGATCCGGCCATCAGATGAAGATCGGATCCGCCCATCTCCGTGAGGACGGCGAGCAGCTCGGCGACCGGGATCACCGGCACGTCGGTGACGGTCTGCATGGGGAAGCTCCTTCCGGCGCACAGGGAGGCGGGGGGAGTTGCGCCGTGTTCAGTATCGGCAGCACCGACGACACGAACGAGTGTTCGGTGCGAGGCGAGAGCCCGACAGGACTGCATGTCGATGTGACGTCGCTCACAGACAGGCGTGCGATGATTTGGTCTGCTGCCCGCATGAAGATCATCGAGCGAAACCAGGATCCGGCCTCAGCCGGCCACCGTCAGCTGGCGGAGCTCGTCTCCCACCTTCAGAGAACCCTCGAATCCACAGAGAAGAGAGCGCGACGAACCGAGCGGGAGTTGTCTACGGTGCGCTCGGACCTCATCCGCGTAGCACTCGTCGCAGGCGGGGCTTCGCCAACCCTCTGACAAGAATGCTGATCGCATGTCCCAGCAGATCACCGTTCGCCTTCCGGACGCCCTCGCGGCCGCGCTTCAAGACCTCGTCGCCGATGGGTCGTTCGAGACCAAGGCCGACGCGATCCGCTCCGCGATCGAAGCCTTGATCGACACCGAGCGCCGGCGTCGAGTCGGAGACGCCATCGTCGAGGGCTATAGGCGGATGCCGGAGACCCACGACGAGCTCGAGGAGGCGCGACGCGCGTCGATCCGCTCGATCGAAGAGGAGCCGTGGTGAGCCAGCCGCACCGCGGCGGGATCGACCGCGGTCGATTGCTGAGTCTGATAATCTGATTCCCATGAAGGATCTCTCGGCTACCGATGCGGCGCGGCGCTTCTCCGACGTGCTGGACGCGGTGGAACATCGGGGCGAGTCGTTCGCCATCGTTCGGCGCGGCCACGCCGTAGCGCAGCTCGTCCCCGTGGCTGCTTCGCAAGGTCGCGACGTGAAGCGCTTCCTGCTCAGCCATCGCGCGGATCCTGCTTGGCGCGAGGACCTCGAGGAGCTCCGCGATGGGCTCGTCGCTGAGGAGCGATCCTGGACCGACTGATCCTGGACACGACGGTGCTGGTCTCGACGGAACGGGGTCGCGGCATCCTCGACGCGGCGATCGACGATGACGACGACGTTGCCATCGCTGCGATCACCGTCGCCGAGTTGCTGGTGGGCGTGGAGCTCGCCACCGCCCGACATCGAGCACGCCGATCCGCGTTCGTGGCGGGTGTGCTCGATACGCTGACCGTCGAGGATTACACGGTCGAGACGGCACGCATGCACGCTGCGCTCTTGGCAGCCACCCGTCGCGAGGGGCGGCAGCGCGGCGCGCACGACCTGATCATCGCCGCCACGGCTCGCAGCACGCGGCGGATCCTGGTGACCGCCGACGATCGTGGGTTCCGCGACCTCCCCGACATCGAAACGCGCGTGGCGGGTTGACGGCGCATCTCCTACCGCATCATACTGTGATGCATAAGGAAATGCCATGACGAGACTGACGATCACCTTCGATGACGAGACCGTCGACGAGCTGGATGAACTGCCGCTCACCGACCTGCAGGGGGCCGTGATGTCTCGGCTGGAATCGGCGGGAACGACGAGCGATCAGGCGGCGTTCCTGGTTCGGTTGTCCCGCTCGTTGCAGGAGCTGGGCGAGGACCCGAGCGCGTCGGCCGTCGTTCGCGAGGCTCTGGACTACTTCCTAGCTGCGCTGCGAGATGCGGAGCGAGAGGCCCGCCTGGAGGTCGGCTACACCGAGCTCGCGTCCGACCAGGAGCGCGACCAGATGGTCGAGGCGATGTCGAGGCGCACGCCGCGACGCCTGCTCGACGAGCCGTAGATGTCTGACGTGACCGTGACACGCGGTCAGATCTGGTGGGTCGACATCGGACTCGACGAGAACAAGCGCTTCGTGGTCGTTTCCAACAACGCTCGGAACCGCACGCTCCGCGATGTCGTGATGGTTCGTCTCGCGACCGCGAAGAAGCCCGACATCCCGAGCATCGTCGAGTTCGCCGCCGGGGAGATCACAGACGCACGCTGCTACGCCGTCGCCGACGACGTGTGGATGATCGGTAAGGAGTGGCTGCGCGACCGCGTGGGGGCGCTCACCCCTCGACAGATGGAACGTGTGAGCCAAGCG
>JBBQVZ010000144.1:0-7598 GCA_038211015.1 Actinomycetota bacterium
TGTCGGTGACCGTGACGTGGTCGCTCACGTGAGGAGCTACGTCAGCCCGTAACGGTTGGTGATCGGCAAGCGGCGGTCGCGCCCGAACGCCTTCGGCGTGATCTTCACCCCGGGCGCGGCCTGCCGCCGCTTGTACTCGGCACGATCGATCATCCGCGTCGCACGCTCCACCGTCGCCCGGTCGAACCCACGGGCGACGATGGCGTCCACATCGGCGTCGTCCTCCACGTACGCCTCGATGATCGGATCGAGCAGCTCGTACGGCGGCAACGAGTCCGTGTCGAGCTGGTTCGGCCGGAGCTCTGCCGTCGGAGGCTTCGTCATGATCCGCTCGGGTATCGGTGGCTTCCCGGGACCGTGCTCGTTCCGCCACCTGGCGATCTCGTAGACGAGCGTCTTGGGGACGTCCTTGATCGGCGCGAACCCCCCTGCCATATCGCCGTAGAGCGTGGCGTAGCCCACGGCGTACTCGCTCTTGTTCCCGGTCGCGAGCACGATCGAGCCGAACTTGTTGGAGAGAGCCATGAGCAGGTTGCCGCGGACGCGCGCTTGCAGGTTCTCCTCGGCGATGCCCTCCTGCGTGCCGGCGAACAGGTCGGCGAGCGTGTGGCGGAACGCGTCGAAGGCGTCGGTGATCGGCACGACATCGATCCGCACCCCGAGGCGTCCCGCACAGTCCAGAGCGTCTTCGACGCTCTCCGGCGACGAGTACTCCGACGGCATCGCGAGCAGGCGTATGGCCTTGGGCCCCAACGCGTCAGAGGCAAGCGTGGCCACCAACGCCGAGTCGATCCCACCGGAGATTCCGATCACCGCGTGCCGGAACCCGTTCTTGCGCACGTAGTCCCCGAGGCCGAGCACCAACGCGTGGTAGACCTCCGCCGGGCCGGTGGGCCACTGTGGATCTGGCGCGGGTGACGTTGCCCAGCTTCCGTGGCCTTCTATCTGTTGAAGATCGAACACCGCGAGGTCCTCTTGGAACAGGGCGGCCTGGATGACGACCTGCCCATCGGGCGAGACCACCATCGAACCACCGTCGAACACGAGCTCGTCCTGACCGCCGACGGCGTTCACGTACACGAACCACGCACCGGTCTGGCGCGCCCGGTCGCGACAGATCTCGACGCGTTCCGCGCCCTTGCCGTGGTGATACGGGGACCCGTTGATGTTCACGACCATCTGCGGATGCGTGCGCTCGTACTCGTCGAACGGTGCGTCGTCGTGCCATGCGTCCTCGCAGATCGAGACACCCAGCTCCGCCTCCCCGAGGCCGATCGAGCACGCCGCGGTTCCCGGCACGAAGTAGCGCTTCTCATCGAACACGCCGTAGTTCGGGAGCTGGATCTTGTGGTAGCGCTCCTGCACACGGCCGTCCCGGACGAGCGCCGCAGCGTTGTGCAGACCCAGCTCCGAGCGGTCAACGAACCCGACCATCACCGCGCACGACGATCCGGCGGTCGAGGCGGCCAGCGCGTCGAGCGCGGCCAGGTTGTCTTCGACGAAGCGTGGCCGAAGGACCAGGTCCTCTGGCGGATAGCCGGTGATCGCGAGCTCCGGGAAGCAGATGAGATCGGCGCCCTCGTCGGCCGCGCGTGCCGTCCACTCGACCATGCGCGCGACGTTGCCGTCGAGATCGCCGACGGTCGTGTTCAGCTGGCCGAGCGCGACGCGAACCACGATCGGAAGCCTACGCGACCCGAAGACCCGGACCCGATGCGGGAGCTACTCGGTGCCGCCGATGTCGACGTTGTACGCCTCCCAGACGAGGTCGGCGCCCTTCTGCCGGTGGCGCACGACCGCGCCGATCAGCCGTTGGAGGTCGTCTCGCGCCCTGTCGAGCGGCCACGGCTCGGAGTCGACCTCGCCCGCCTCGAGGCGAGCGAGCAGCTTCACGATCGACTCTCCGATCGCCGGGTGCTCGTCCTGGAGTCGTTTGACGGTCCCCGCCAGACGTGGAGCGCGCTCCATGATCTCTTCGTACAGTCCGCCCGGCTTCTCGGTGACGATCACGTGCTGGTCGAACGCGTCGCGGACGCCGACCATGTCCTTGGTGACCTGTCCGCTCCAGTCGGTCACCCGTCCGGCCGCCGGCGAGCTGATCGCCATCTCCAACTGCACGATCGCGTCGTGAAGGGTCTGGCGGCGCTTCCTCGCCTCGCCGAGCGCCGGCGTCAGCTTCTTCTCATGGTCCATGGCTGCACTTTACGGGTCGGCCGCGGAGACCCGCAAACCGCCTTGCCCCTGAGGTGGCTCGTCCGGCGGACGATGCGGTACCGTCGTGGCGATGTTCGGGTTGAAGGGTTCGTGGGTAAGGGTGGTGATGGCCGCCGCGTGCGCGTCGGCACTGGTCGTCACGCTCGTGGACCCGGCGCAGGCCAGGCCCGTGATCGTGCGGGGGGTCGGGACGCGCTGGTCACCGGCGACGGTGACGGTCGAGCGGGGCACCGTCATCAGATGGCGCGGGGTGAGCGGGTTCCACGACGTCATCGCGTACGGGGGCAACTGGTCGTTCCATCTAGCGCTGCCCGCGGGGGTCGCCGCCAAGAAGCGGTTCCGCAGCCCGGGCACGTTCCGGTTCCGGTGCACCTACCACTCCACGCTGATCGGAAACAGCTGCACGGGCATGTGCGGGAGCGTCGTCGTCAGGGGCTGAGCGCTTCCAGGCGCTGCCGGACGTCGTCGACCAGGACGACGATCCCCTTCAGCTCGAAACGTTCCTGCGCCTCGCGGAACGCGGTCGCGGCCTCGGCGGTCTTGCCCGCTCGCGCGTACACGTGGGCGAGATCCAGTCGCGAGTTGCCCTGGGACTCGGTCTCCTCCGTTTGGTCGGTCAGCGCCACCGCGCGCTGCGCCATGGCGATGGCCTCCTCGTGCTTTCCTTCGATCGACAGCAGCCGCGACCGGAACTGCCGCCATAAGAACTGCGAGGTCAGGTCGTCGGGTGCGGCGGTCTCCTCGCTGAACTTCACGAATCCGTCCGCCTCTTCGTACCGACCCTGCAGCAGCAACGCGAAAGCCAGATACGCCGCCGTCGTGGCGATGTAGTTGCGTTCGCCCATGGCATCGAGCGTCTCGAAGTCGCGCCGCAGCTCGCTCTCGGCGCCGACCGGATCCTTCGCCAACAGCTCGACCGAGCCCGAGTCGATGGACGTCAGCGCGGCGAAGAGGTTCCAGCCGAACTCCTCGAGCGTCGCCCGGCTCCGTCGGTAGAGCTGGCGCGCCTCATCGAAGTTCCCGCGCATCGCCTCCAGGCGCGCCAGCGACGCGCGGATCAGCGCGTCGGCCTTCTGATCGCCCCCGACCTCTTCCAGCAGCTGGTGGCACCGGGCGGCCGCCTCCTCCACCGGGGTGGGACCGTAGGTCGAGCACGTGGCGAGTGCCGGGAGGATGCGGATCTCGCGCGTACGATCGCCCACCGCCCGGGCGTGCTCGATCGTCCTGAGCGCCGCCTGCTCCGCAGCCCCGTACTGCCCGGCGGTCCAATGCATAAGGAGCAGCAGGTGCGAGGCACGGATCAACCCCATGTGATCTTCCGCCTGCTCGAACTCCTTGACGGCGCCCTCGACATCCTGCAAGAGGGTGCCATCGGGATCCTCGCCCTCGGTCTCATAGTGCAGGCGCATGCGGACGATGCGAGCGCCGAGCGCGGCGATCGTGTCGCCGCTCGCCATCGCCTGATCGATGGCGGACCCGAGGACCTCGTCCGCCTGAACGAGCTCACCCAGGTCCACCAGGGCCTCGCCCGCCTCCACGAGGAGCTCGACGGCGAGCGCGTCCCCGTGGGGGAGCGTGGCCGCCGCACGCCTGAGCAGGTTGTCGGCCGCCGGCAGGTCGCCTCGAGCGAGCGCCCGGCGGCCGGCCGCGCCCAGGTAGGACGCCGCCCTTCGGCCGAGCGTCTCGACGTCCGCGTCGGCCACGCCCAGCCCCGAACGGATCTGATACGCCTGCTCCAGGTGGTACCCGCGGATCTCCTCGTACTCGAGGATGCGATCTCCCGCCGCAGACTCGACCCAGTCCACGAACGCCACGTGGAGCTCCGCCCGCGTCCGCTTCAGCAATCCTCCGTAGGCAGCGTCGCGGATCAGCGCGTGCAGGAACCGGAACGTCACCTCGCCGATCAGCAGCTCCTCATGTGGGGCGATGAGCTCCTTCACGGTGAGGGTCTTCAGCGAGTGAGCGACCTCGGACCGCACCGGTGGCGGGACCAACGCCTCGACCGCTCCGCGGTAGAAGACCTGCCCGATCACTGCGCTGCGCTCGATCACCGTTCGCTCCGAATGGCCGAGGCGATCGAGACGAGCCGTCAGCAGCGCCGCGATCGTGGGGGGGACATCCAGCTGGGAGAGCGCCTCCGTCGTGACCCACTGCCCGCCTTCGTGGCGGATGGCGCCCTGGTCGATCAACATCTGCAGCATCTGCTCCAGGTAGAGCGGGTTCCCGTCAGCAGCGACGGTGACGCGTTCGACCATCGTGGGGTCGAGGTCGGCGACGCCGAGCAGGTTCTGCATCACCCGAGCGCTCTCGTCAGCCGCGAGCGGTTCGACCGTGAGCGTGCTGAAGCGCCCGCTGTCCCCGCCCCATTCCGGATACTCCTCGAGCAGCTCTCGGCGCGATGAGCACAGCAGCAGGACCGGCGCGCGACATTCATCGACCACGAAACGCAGGAGGTCGAGCAACGTCCGCTCCGCCCAGTGGATGTCGTCCACCAGCACCACCAGCGGGCGCCGCGAGGCCGAGATCTCCAGGGCACGTCTGATCGCCCAGAACGTCTCCTCGGCCGAGAAGGACTCCTCGATCAGGCCGATCGCCGCCCCCACGCGCTGGGTCACGTCCTCGTGACCGGGGAGCATCGCGGCGAGCTTGACCCGTGCGGCTTCGAGACCGTCGTCGGCCCCGATGCCCGCGGCCGCGCGCACCACCTCGCCGATCGGCCAGTACGTGACGCCCTCGCCGTAGGACAGGCAGCGGCCCTTGAGCGTGGAGGCGTCGCTCCCGATGCGCTCGAGGAACTCCTTCAGGAGGCGCGACTTCCCGACACCGGCCGGTCCGAAGACCGTCACGATGTGGCAGCGCTGCTCGGCCACCGCCGATCCGAACGCCTCCTGGAGGACCCCCAGCTCGTGTTCCCGGCCGACGATGGGCAGGTCGAGCCGGCGCGAGTAGCCGTCGTCCTGACCCGAGACGCCCAGGAGGAGGTACGCGGGAACCAGCTGCGCCTTCCCCTTGAGGGGCAAGGGCTCGACCTGTTCGACGGTGACCGCGTCTCGAACCAACGCGTAGGTCGACTCGCCGATCAGGATCTCCATCGCGGGTGCGTTCTGTTCCAGCCGGGCGGCCGTGTTGACGGTGTCGCCGGTCACCAGCCGTTGCCCGCTCGAGACGTCGCCGGCGACCACTTCACCGGTGTTCACGCCAGTGCGGTTCTCCAGGCGCACCCCGAACCGCTCATGGAGCATCTCGTTCACGTCGACGAGCCGCTCCTTCATCTCGAAGGCGGCGCGCACGGCGCGCACGGCGTCGTCCTCGTGGAGGCGGGGGAGCCCGAACACGGCCATGATCGCGTCGCCGATGTACTTCTCGACCCGTCCGCCGTGCCGTTCGAGCACCAGCCGCATCTCGTTGAAGTACAGATTGAGCACTTCCCGGAGGTGCTCGCTGTCGAGTCGCTCGCCCAGGGCGGTGGAGCCCTTCAGGTCCGAGAACACGATGGAAACGGTTCGGCGGACCTCCTCGGCGGGGACCTCCGGCGCGAGCGAAGTGCCGCAGAACCCGCACAGGCGGAAGCGATCCGGGTTCTCTTCGCCGCAATTCGGGCAGATCTGCACGTCAGGGAGTCTACGCCGGGCCCTCGCGGGCCCGACGTGACCCCGAAGATCAGCTCAGACGCGACCCTTCGGGTCGCCGGCCGGCGCCTGGAACGTCGTCACGATGTTGCCCTTCACCACGCGGACGGATGCGACGCACGGCGCCACAGACACGCTGCAGTCGGGAAGCAGACCCAGGTTGACGGTCGCGCCCGAGCGATCCACGAAGGCCGTGGGCGAGCCGAAGCAGACGCGGATCTTGGACGGCTTCGGGCTGGACGACTTCAAGGTCGTGATCGTGACGCTCTTCGTCCTCGAGCCCGTGACATCGAACGTCACCACGGCCGACGTCTCGGTGTAGTTGGCGCAATCGAGCGCTTCCACCGAAACGAAGAGACTCAGCAGGTCTCCCACGCTGCCGCCGCTCGCGAGCTCGCTCGCGCTGGTTCCTCCTTCGGTCACCGTCCCGGACGCACACGGTCCGGTCGAGCACTGCTTGCCCACGTCGGCGATGTTGAACGGTGCCGAGACCGCAGGGTCGATGGCGACAGCTGCGGTGCCGGCGGAAAGTGTGTAGTTCAGTCCCGATCGATCGATCTTGATCCCAGGGAACGCCGCGATCCCCCCGACGGCGTTCACCGTCGTGGCGCCCGAGAGGACCCCGCCGCCCGGGTTGTTCAAGATCGTCAGCGTCACGGGAGCCGTCGACGATGCGATCAGGCTGCCGCTTCCGTCCAGGATCTGGACGGCGACGGGGGTCGCTGCCGGGTCGTACGTCACGGTGGTGATCGCCGCATTGACCTGCGCGCTCGCGGGCTGTGACACGAAGTCGAACCCCAGGTGACATGAGCCGGTCAGTGTCGTCGTGAGCGAGCTGTTCGCGGCATCGAACGTCAGGTCATTGCCGGGGTCGCCGCTGAAGTTGTTCGCTTGCTTCGCGATCACGGACCATATGTATGTGCCGAGGGGGCACGGCGACAGGGCGACCACCGAGACCGACGCGGACGTACCCGCAGGCGCCGCCAGACCGCGGAGCTGGATCGTGTTCCCTGCGATCGTCGCGGTACCGGAAGGGGACGGGATCCCGACAGAGAGAGGCGAGAAGCCGGCCGGGAGGGTGAGGTTCGCCGATCCGAGCTGCTGAGTAGACGTCTCGTTGGTCAGCGTCGCGGTGAACGTGGAGGTGGAACCCGCGGGCACGTTCCCAGGGCTCATGACCGCGGCGTAGGGCTTGCTCACATCAGCGACGGCCGGCGCGATGAACAGGGTCAGCGAGACCAGGGCCACGCTCAGCGGAGCGACGAGCCGGCGAACGACGAACGTCGTGGTCAGACGAGCCATGCGATCCAGTCCTTTCCTCGGCGTGAGGGTGTCGAGTGCGACCGAAGCTTGGCTCTCTTTCTCGCCATCGTCAATCGTCGGCCCGAGCGAGTTCTCAGACGCGACCCTTCGGGTCGCCTCCGGCGCCAGGACGAAGGCTAGAAGCCTCGGCCACGGGTGGCCGCACGTCAATCCCCCGGAGGGTGGAAGTTCGGTTGCTCTCAGATCCTCCCCTTCGGATCGTCGCCGTCCACCAGCAACGTGATCTGCCAGGCCCCGCGGGACGTGGTGAACCTCCAGATGACGCACGGCTTCACTTGGTTCTTGTCGGAGATCCCGGCGACGCAGTTGGGGACCGCCACCCCGTCCTTGTACGCGACGGCGTCCTGGGCGCTGCCACCGTTCGTGAGCTGCGGCGCCTCGATGAACTTGATCCGCATCTTCTTGATCGCGGACGGGTTGCTCACGGCCCAC
>JBBQVZ010000145.1:0-7306 GCA_038211015.1 Actinomycetota bacterium
CGGCGTCGGAGATCGGAGCGCTCCAAGACCAGCTCGACCGCTTCGTCGCCTACTACAACACCGTCAGACCACACCGGGCGATCGGGCGCAGGACCCCCGCGGACGCGTTCGGTGCTCGACCCAAGGCCACTCCCTCGCTCCAGAGCCTGCCGGTTCCCGGGCGCCTGCGTCTTCGTCGGGACAAGATCGACATCACCGGGGTCGTGACGATCCGTCGCAAATCGCGGCTGCATCACATCGGGCTCGGACGAAGGCTCATCGGCACGAGGGTCCTGATCCTCATCGATGATCTGCACGTTCGGGTGATCACGGAGGATGGGGAGTTGCTCCGGGAGCTGGTGTTGGACCCGAGTCGCGACTACCAACCACACGGCAGATCGAGCTGAACGTGGCACGATGTCGCGAGACACGTCGGCACGATGTCTCGAGACATCACAAAGAGGTGCCCTCGGCAGGAATCGGACCTGCGACACCCGGTTTAGGAAACCGGTGCTCTATCCACTGAGCTACGAGGGCGGGGGTTGTAGGAAACGTGGGAGAGAATTCGCTCGCTGAACCTCCGTCCGCGTTCTTGGGAAGTTTACTCGCGCCCGGCCGAGCGGCAGTGGGGCGGATGTTGCGGGTGGCGTCTGCCTGACTCCAGGAGACGACTTTGAGGAGGGGAGGCTAAGAAGTCCGGGGGCGGCCTCAGGCCGCTTCTTGTGATCGTTTTCTGCGGTGGCGATGAAGTGCCAGCGAGTTCACCGTGAGCGCGTAGCCGAGCACCTCGACCAATTGGCGTCGCCATCCAACGCTGTGGGCCCGCCCCAGGTAGAGAGTGTCGTCCAGCGCCCGATTGATCGACTCGGCGTCGTTGCGCCTGGCGTAGAGGCGGGCGAAGTCGGGGTCGCCTTGGGGGATGGGTCGCACGTTCTCGGTCCGGTTCAACCCGCGCAGCTTGTCCTGCTCGTTGGCGTGCAGACGAACCGTGATCTCTCCCCCGCCAACGGACGCGGGCAGCTGGTAGTCGTTGTACCAGCGGAACAGCCCGTTCTTGTCCCGGATCCTGTGCGTCCTGGTGCGCCGAAGGGGAGAGAAAACCATGTCACCCGTCTCGTCCGGTTCCGCTAAGCCGATCGCGCCTCCGCGCGCGTACAGGCTGATCCGGGTCGACACATCGTCTACCAGGATCTCCCTGTCCTCGACGTAGACGCTCTTCTCCACTCGCCGCCCCTTGGCCCTCCTCGGATCCTTCGCTCCCTTCTCGGCCGCCGTCACGCGATTCACCGGCAGCAAGCCCAACTCGCGAAGGAGCTTCTGATGATGTACTCCGCGAAGCGCCGTGTCATAGATCACGCCCTGAGCACCGCGGATCAGAGGCGCCAGGCGCGTGAAGCATTCCATCGCGATGGCCGCCTCCCGGCCCGGTTTCACCACTGCTTCGAGATCCAGGATGATCCTCGCCTGTTCCTCTTCCAACCGCGCAGCCACCAGGACGAACTTGCATCCCCAGGCGGTCTCGCCGGTGCCCTCGAAGTGAAGACCGGCATCGGGCTCGAAGCGTGCGGGCAGTATCTCGCCAGTCTGCCGGTCGACCCTGGTAGCTCCCGGGTGTGCCTTGTACAGAGGTGTCACGACCTTGCCATCGGCATACAGCATCCGTGAGAGGTCAGGATGGGTGAAGGAGCCAGGACCATCGGCGAGCAGCATCCCCAACTCCCTCGCCTGGGCACAAGCGATCTCCCGGTGGATCCTGGACAGTTCGCCGAGCACCTCCGGGTCCGTGAGGAAGCGGTCCCGTCCGTAGATGTAGTGGTGACGCCTCATCGGTGCAGCCGGCAGCTGCATCGACGGCTCGTCAGGGAAACGGCGCTTGAGTATCCGCCGCATGTGCCGCCAGATCAGGGGATGGGAGAGTTCGGCTTCTACCTGCCTGGCGCTTCGGTAGACCGAGAGCAGGCAGTCATAGACGATCAGCATGTAGTCGGGGTAAGAGCGCCTCCTCCCGGCGGAGGAGATAGGTGGAGGAATGGCCTCGGCGAGGGCGTAGACGGCTGGGTTTGCGAGGATCGCCTCGACCTTCTCCAACGCGGAGGTGGGGGAGGAGCGTTTCACGCGTCTTCCTCGGGGTTCCAGTCCCAGCCGATCAGCCGGGCCGCCTGGTCCAGGCTTCGAACTCCGAGCATCCGCGCCACTTCATCGATCTGAGCTCCCTGCTTGAAGACCGCGGCGCCAGCCCACGCGACGACTGACGCAGGTCGCACGTCGGGCTCAAAACCAAGTCCGGCGGCGCGCAGTACCATCGCGATCGCGGCGCATGCCGAGGCCTGCGCGCTCTGAGGGGAGCCTTCGCCCTCATAGACGACCGGTGTGCAGTCTCGGAAGTTCTTGAGGTGGCGAAGGCGCCTCGCCAATTGCTCGGCG
Source organism: Actinomycetota bacterium (assembly GCA_038211015.1). GTDB lineage: Bacteria > Actinomycetota > UBA4738 > UBA4738 > HRBIN12 > JBBQVZ01. The sequence continues at coordinate 2,404 of JBBQVZ010000145.1, forward strand.
CCCCAAGAGGTCATGGTCCCCCAGCGCTCGATCGTCTTGGATCCGCCATGGATCCAGACTCTTTCCTGGTCGAGGTGGATGTCTTCGACTCGGATCCCCGGCACCTCGGATGTTCGCGCGGTTACCTCTGCGAGGGCGAAAGCGGCAGGTAATCGGGTCTCGGAGAGACTCCCAAGGGCCGAGCTTCGGCAGATCGCCACTTCTTCGTCGGTGAGCGGTCGAAGCCCGAACGGAGAGCGGGGTGGCAGTGTCAGGTCAAGGGTTGGGTCACCATCTGAAAGGCCGGCTCGCCTAGCCTCCCTGAAGAGGAGGCGAACGGCCGAGCGTCGGAAGTGCATCGTGGAGATGCTCGGAGCCTCGGCGTCGCCGCCGGAGCGGGGGGCTGCAATGAAAGCACGAGCGATGTCCGGCGTGATATCGGCCAGAGTCGACACGCAGAACCCGCGCTGCGCGAAAGCGGCGAAGCGAGTGAGGGTCGAGACCAGCCGATCCTGGGTTTGGTCACTTAGGTCGACGCTCTGGCCAACGAGGTTGGCGGCCTCTACGACGCAGGCCGTGGCTTGGGAGAGCGAGTCAGCCCTCTCGGGTACGCTCATGCTGTCGGGATCTCCTAGTAGGTTCCGGCCACGCCCCGGGTGTTCCTGCACGCCGGGGCATGTTGCGCGTGTTGACACGTGTAGACTACACCGAGTGGCATCGTTCAGTCAACAGGCGTAGACTAGTCAGTGATGGCCCCGCGCGTGAACACGGAGGATCTGATCGATGCCGAGGAGGTGGCTCGGATCCTCGGTCTGGCGCAACGGAACTCGGTAAGTACCTACCAAAGACGCTACGCAGACATGCCTAGGCCGATCCTGGATCTTGGTGCTGGCCGGCCACGAATGTGGCTTCGGTCTGAAATTGAGGCTTGGGCGAAACGGCGGAAATGATGCTCCGAGGGCTGGCGTCAATGTGTATGGCAGTCTGTTCCTTGGGAATGGGCGTCGCGATCGAAGGAGGTCACATGCGCTCGCCACCATGCGACGGTGGTCGATGATCACGACTCGATTGACCGTCTGTGCGGCCTCCGTGAGCATGTGGCTCGAGATGAGCACCGTCGGGCCCGCGCCCGTGGCTCAGACCCCAGATTGTGGCCTGGGCTCGGAAGACTGGGATGGTCAAGAGAGCAGAAACGCGAGCGGCGAAGTGATCCAGGGTTTGACCAGAGCAGCAGTCCCTGAAGCGAAAGACGATGACACGTGAGGCTGTTGCCGGCACAACGTGATCGCGCCGCCGGCGTTCTCGTGGGGACGGCCGCAGCCGATGCGCTGGGGGCGCCCTATGAGTTCGGCCCGCCGTTGACCGATCGCCCCGTGATGCATGCCGGCAAAGGCTGGGAGTTGGGTGAATGGACCGACGACACGTCCATGGCGCTCGCGGTGGCGACGGCGTCGGCGGCAGGACGTCTGGATCCGACGGAGATCGCGGCGAACTTCATCTCCTGGATCGATTCGGGGCCCAAGAATGTCGGGATCCAGAGCGGACGGGTGCTGCGTGCGGCCGCTGGAGATCCGGCCCGTGTGGCGGCTGAGGCTGCCTCCTACTTTGCAGCGAATCCGCGCAACTCCGCCGGGAACGGGAGCTTGATGCGCTCCGCGTCCGTCGCGCTCTCGTACCTCGGAGACGACGCGGCGATCATGCGGGCGGCCCGCGAGGAATCGGAACTCACCCATGCGGACCCTGTCGCTGCACAGGCGTGCATCATTTGGTCGATCGCCATCGACCGCGCCGTTCGCGAAGGGCGCCTCGACGGTGTTCGAGAAGGTGTTGCAGCGCTCGAGGACGACGATGCTCGGAAGGACTGGGGGAGCCTTCTCGATTGGAATCGTGTCACCCTCGTAGGCCAGTCGTCGAGCGCAAGCCTCAAACGGTTCTCACGAATGAACACACCAGCCCAGAGCTCGCGGTAAGTCGGGTCAGCCGTCGTCAACCTTCACCGCCAGGACGAAGCCCACCAACAATAGGCGGCACGCGCAATCCGCGAGCGTCACGTGCCTACCCTCCGCAGCGCTTCCGTCAGGTGCAGCCGGGCAGGCTCATCCACTTCGAGGTCAACGAGCAGCTCGGCGAGCCACGCCGCGTCGTCGCGCAGGTGCAGGCGGCCGATGAGCGCGGCACGGTCAGCCTCAGTGCGGGTGAGCACGTCGAGCAGGTCGCGGGCACCGGCCACGCCGACTGCGGCGACGACGCGGGCACCGATTGCGGCGTGGTTGATCGGACCACCTGCGTCGTTCATGCAGGTCCCTCCGAGGTCGCCCCAAGCCGCAGTTCCATGGGGAGGACGAGACACCGCAGGCCACGTGTCGTGGCGCGGGTCTGCATCCCAAGATCACCCGTGGCGATGTGCACCCTGTCGCCGACGAGTCCAGCGAGGTATTCGGCGCGTGCGAGTATTTCGTCGTCATCGTTCGCCCGCGCCACACGTCCAGGCGCGTCCACCAGCACCTGCAACTCGACGTGGCCCCGGACGTGCGCAGGCACCTCGGGTCGGGGAAGACCCTCTGGGAGCGCCCGCAGGTCGCGCAAGACCGACTTAGCGCGATCCGCTCGCGGCTGCGACTTGTACGACTGGTCGTCGAGCTGGTCCACGATCACCGACGGCACTACGAGACGCACGTCCGTCACGGAGCCGTCGAGGACCTGCACCAGTGCGAGCCAGTCCAACTCGTTGAAGTATGTGTAGTGCAGGAAGATGTTCGTGTCGGGCACGACCGCCACGGTGCCGTCGGGAAGCTCGAACACTTGCGCGGCCTCAAGCCGGTCCAGTATCTCGGTCAACCGGTCGGTCTGCGACCGTACCTCGTCGCCAACGAGCGCCTGGGGCTGCGGACTCGTCCGTTCCATGTTGCGTATCTCCGTCCACCGCCTGCCGTAGAGCGGTTCCCACACCGTCGGCGATGCGAAGTATTCGCGCAGCGCGTGTTCGACGTCGCTGACCCACCGCGCGTGCGCGTTGCTCAGCCTGTCGGTCCAGCCGATGCTGGGCCCGCCCACTGCCGGAAGGATGTTCGCGCCTTGTGCGATCAGCGGGCGGAGAGAACTCACCACCACCGAAGGTGGGACACCTGGACGCAGGCGCGGCTCTCTGTCCACGGTGGGGATGCTACTTCTACGCCCGGACACCCCACCCACAGGCTGCGACACTGCCGTCGGGATCGCCGGAAGGACCCCTATGGCGAGCTTCTTCGAGGAGCAGCAAGTGGCGGCCGTGCTCAAGCACGGGATCCTTCAGCGATATCTGCCGACGTACGCCCGGAAGGTTGGGTCTCGTGCCCCGGGGGGGCGGGTGGCATACCGCGATGCGTACGCGAGTGCCGGTGCTTACGAAACCGGGGTTCCCGGGTCACCCGTGCTGGCTGAACAGACGGCCGAGAGGTTGGCTGCGACTCGACAACTGGAAACCTTCATGGTGGAGCGCGACAGGGCGACGTATGAAGAGCTCTGCCGAGACCTGGCTGGAGCCGATAGGTCGCACGTTCTCGGTCCGTACCGGCGCGATCGCAACGCAAGCGGAGGCCTGCGCGCTCGGGCTTCATTGAGGATCTCGGTCGTTGGTCTGCGGCTGGTTAGGATTCTCGGTTCGACTGAACCGCCCCGGGTTCACCGGTGGCTCGGAAGTATGAGTCCGGCGTCGTCTTCGTGGTCTTCGTTGAGCGTCTCCTTCCGGTAGTAGGCGTCCTCGAACTCGGAGGGCGGGACGTTGCCGATCGGCTCGAGGAGCCGGCGATGGTTGAACCAGTCGACCCACTCGAGTGTCGCGAACTCGACGTCATCGATCCCCTTCCAGGGTCCGCGCCGGCGGATCACCTCGGTCTTGTAGAGGCCGATCATGGTCTCGGCCAGGGCGTTGTCGTACGAGTCACCTTTGGATCCGACCGAGGTGACAGCACCGGCTTCGGCCAGGCGCTCGGTGTAGCGGATCGACAGGTATTGAGCGGATTCAACCGGTCGTCGCAACACCTCGACATCGGAGGTGTTCGTGGGAAGGCCAGCAGGGTGGATGAAGGAGCTGACGGGCCGGTCGCCAATGAAGTCGCCGGGTGCTCCGTCGCTTCGTCGAGAGGTCCGGCAGGAGTTCTGGCGGGTGCTCGCGACCGGAGTGACGAGCGAGGAGGCTGCAACCGCGGTCGGCGTGTCCCAGGCCGTTGGAAGTCGATGGTTCAGGCATGGTGGCGGAATGTCACCGATGGCTCTCACTCCGCTCTCGGGCCGCTACCTGTCGTTCCATGAGCGCGAGGAGATCGCGATCTTGAACGCGCAAGGCATGGGCGTGCGGGCGATCGCCCGCCGGCTCGACCGGTCGCCGTCGACGGTCTCGCGGGAGCTTCGACGCAACGCGGCCACGCGGTGCGGGAAGCTCGAGTACCGAGCATCGGTCGCGCAGTGGAAGGCCGAGCTGGTCGCCCAACGCCCGAAGACGGCGAAGCTGGTGGCGAACGACCGACTGCGCGGGTACGTGCAGGACCGGCTCTCGGGCGCGGTTCAGGCTCCTGATGGCTGCGAGGTCGGCCCAGAGGGTCCGGCTTGGAAGGGACGGAACAAGCCTCACCGCGGTGACCGCCGCTGGGTGCAGGGATGGAGCCCTGAGCAGATCTCCCACCGCCTCAAGGTCGACTTCCCCGGTGATGAGTCCATGCGGATCAGCCACGAGGCCATCTACCAGGCCCTCTACGTCGAGAGCCGTGGTGCACTCAAGCGTGAACTCGTCGCCTGTCTGCGCACTGGACGGGCACTTCGAGTTCCGCGAGCAAGGACTCGACGTAAGCCCTGGGCCCACGTCACCTCGGAGGTGATGATCAGCGAACGGCCCGATGAGGTCGAGGACCGCGCGATCCCCGGACACTGGGAAGGTGACCTCGTCATC
>JBBQVZ010000146.1:0-7295 GCA_038211015.1 Actinomycetota bacterium
TCAGGTGGGTGTATCGCCCGTCGTCCGGATGGACCGCGATGCCCGTGTCCCCGAGCATCGTCTCGACCCTCGTCGTGGCGCATGCGATCGACCCCGTCCCATCGGACAACGGGTAGCGGAACGTCACCAGCTCGCCATCGACGTCCTCGTGCTCGACCTCGGAGTCGGACAACCCGGTCTGGTCGGTCGGACACCAGTTGACCAATCGCTCGCCGCGATAGATCAATCCGTCTTCGTACCAGCGGACGAACGCCTCGCGAACGGCGCGCGAGAGCCCCTCGTCCATGGTGAACCGCTCTCGGGACCAGTCCAGGGACGCGCCCATCCGCTTGATCTGATCGACGATCTCGCCGCCGTACTGCTCCTTCCAGGCCCACACGCGTTCGATGAAGGCCTCCCGGCCGATGTCGCGCCGGTCGATGCCCTCCTTGCGCAGCTCGCGCTCGACGACCACCTGCGTGGCGATCCCGGCGTGATCCATGCCGAAGAGCCAGAGGACTTCGAACCCCTGCATCCTCGCGCGCCGGATCAGCGTGTCCTCGATCGTCCGGCCGAGGGCGTGACCGACGTGCAGGCGTCCGGTGACGTTCGGCGGCGGGATGACGATGCAATACGGCTCCCGATCGGAGGGGGCCTCGGCGCGGAAGTAGCCGCGTTCGATCCACTCACGAGCCCACCGCGGTTCGACCTCGGCTGGGTCGTATTGCGGGGGCATCTCCTGCGCGGACATGCGGCCGAGTCTACGAAAGCTCCCCGGGTCGGACCGGCCGCATACACTCCGCGCATGGCGGCGTGTCCGAGCTGCGGGTCGATCAATCCCGAGGCAGCGAGCTTCTGTGCGAGCTGCGGCGCCTCGCTCGCCTCGGCATGCTCCCATTGCGGAGCGAGCGTGCCCGCGGAAGCGCGGTTCTGCCCCTCGTGCGGAGAAGGCGTGTCGGCGCCTTCCGTGCCGGCGGGACAGGAACGACGGCTCGTGACGGTGCTCTTCGCCGACGTGACGGGGTCGACGGCCCTGGGCGAGCAGCTGGATCCGGAGAGACTCCGCGACGTCATGGACACCTTCTTCGTGGCGATGCGCGAGGAGATCGAGGCGGAGGGCGGCACGGTCGAGAAGTTCATCGGCGATGCCGTGATGGCCGCTTTCGGCGTTCCCGTCGCCCATGAGGACGATCCCGCCCGAGCGCTTCGAGCGGCCCTCCGTATGCGGCGACGGTTGGAGGATGTGAACCGCGATCTGCGATCGCGATTCGGCGTCACGCTTGAGGTCCGTACCGGCGTGAACACGGGCGAGGTCCTCGCGACGATCGACCCGAAGCCGGGCGAGGCGATGGTGACCGGCGACGCCGTCAACGCAGCGGCGCGTCTGGAGCAGGTCGCCGAGCCGGGCCAGATCGTGGCGAGCGAGCGGACGGTGCGTGCCGCGCGGAGCTTCCGCTCAACGCCGTTGGGCGAGATCGAGCTCAAAGGGAAAGCCGAGCGCGTGAACGCCACGTTGATCATCGGCGAGAGCGACGGTGACGAACGAGGCGTCCCGGGACTCCACGCGCCGATGGTGGGGCGCGAACGAGAGCTGACCCTCCTCCGATCGGTCTACGAGCGGGTCGCCGCGGAGCGCCGCCCCAACCTCGTCACGGTGTATGGCGAGGCGGGCGTCGGTAAGAGCCGGTTGACGCACGAGTTCCTCGATTGGGCGGGACGGCAGACGCAGGCGCCGACGATCGTTCGTGGCAGATGCCTTCCCTACGGAGACGGGGTCACCTACTGGCCCCTCGCGGAGATCCTCAAGGGACATGCGAACGTCTTCGACACCGACCCGCCCGGCCTCGTGCTCGAGAAGGTTCGCACCGTCGGACGAACCCTGCTGACGACCGATGTCACGCCGGACCCGGATCGAGCGGCCGCCGCGCTCGCGTTCACGGTGGGTGTGGAAGATCCCTCGTTCCCGTTCGCGGACCTGGAACCTCGAGAGGTACGCGCGGAGAGTCACGCCGCCTGGCGGTCGTTCTTCTCGGCCCTTGCCCTTGAGCAGCCGCTCGTCGTCGTGGTCGAGGACATCCACTGGGCGGATCCGGCCCTGCTCGACCTCCTGGAAGAGCTCGCCGATCGGATCCAGGGAGGCGTCATGTTCCTGTGCCCCTCCAGGCCCGATCTCACCGCGCAACGGCCGGGATGGGGGGGCGGTCGAAGGAACGTTTCGAGCGTGGCACTGGAGCCGCTCAGCTCCGATGAAGCCGACCGATTGGTCAGCCTCCTGCTCGCGGTGGACGAGCTCCCTCCGACCGTCCACGCCCGGATCCTCGAGCGCGCGGAGGGCAACCCGTTCTTCCTCGAAGAGATCGTCCGGCACCTGATCGATGAAGGGTTGATCGTGCGGTCGGGTGAGCGCTGGCGGGCGACCGAACGCATCGTCGACGTCCAGATCCCCGACAACGTCCAGAGCGTGCTCGCCGCCCGGATCGACCTCTTGGCGCCGTCCGAGAAACGCACCCTCCAGTCGGCTGCGGTCGTGGGGCGCGTGTTCTGGCCGTCAGCCGTCCGGCTGTTGCTGAACGGCCAGGCGACGGATCTGACCGAGCACCTCGGCAGGCTGGAGGGGAGAGAGCTGGTGCAAGAACGACTCGGCTCGGCAATGGCCGGCGAGACCGAGTACATCTTCAAGCACATCCTCACGCGGGATGTCGCCTACGAGAGCCTCCCCCGGCGAGAACGAGCGCAGGCGCACGTCACGGTCGCGCGATGGATCGAGGACACGGCCGGGGAACGCGCACGCGAATTCGTCGAGCTCCTCGCCTACCACTATTCGACCGCCGTCCGCGAGTGGTCGAGCGGGACGCCGCACGAGATCCGGGGGAAAGCGTTCGACGCGCTCCTGCGCGCATCGAACGACGCCCGGAGCAAGCTCGTGGTGAAGAAGGCGCAACGGATGGCTCATGAAGCGGTCACGCTCGCGGCCGATGAGCTGGAGCGGTCCACCGCGCTGGACGCGCTCGCGCAAGCGTTCTTCGCCAACTACGAGGGCGACATGGCGTGGCGGTACTTCCGCGAAGCGGCCGATGCACGGCTCTCGGCCGTACAGGGCACGGACGCGCGGGCAGCCTACCTCTGCGCGAGAGCGGCCGAGATGCCCACCCGGTGGCCGGGATCCATGAGGACCGTGCCCCCCGCCGATGAGGTTCGCCGGTACATCGACGCGGGGATCGCCCGCCTGCCCGAAGGCGACAGTGAGGAGCGCGTGCGCCTGTTGACGGCGCACGCGCTCTGGCCGTTCGGCTACCCCGACTACGAGATGGGACCGAGCGAGCTGTTCGAGATGGAACGTGCCGGGCTGGAAGCCGCCGACGAGGCCCTGCGCCTCGGGAAGCCGAACCTGGCCTCCGGCGCGCTGGACGCAGCCGGAGGGGTGTCCGGATCTCGCGGGATGAACGGCAGAGCCCTTGCGATCAACGAGCGCCGTATCGAGCTCGTGCCGCTGCTCACCGATCCGCTGGAGATCGGCGACACCTTCGCAGCCATGGCGTGGTGCCAGCATGAGATCGGAAGGTACGCCGAGGCGGAGCGTGTGAGCTCGGAGGGCCTCGACGTGGTCGAAGGCCGGGCCCCCATCGCCAGCATCCACCTGCTGGCGTGGCGAGCGGTTACCCGGTACCGGTCTGGCCGATGGGACGAGGCCCTCGAGGACCTCGTGGAGCTCCAAGTGCTGCTCGGCGATCGGCGCGAGGATCCCCCGTACTTCGCGTCGCCCTGCTTCGTTGCCGCGGCGCTCGTTCATCACTGGCGGGGAAACGCCGTCGAGGTCGACCGGATGCTCAGCTACCTCATGCCGCTCGCCGCCGCGATCGATTCGTCCCGGTTGGTGCCCTGGATCGCCAAGCTCCTGATCGCACGCGGAGATCTGGACCACGCGGAACGGTTCCTGTCTTCTCCGCCGGATCGGTGGCGCGTCCACGCCGGGATGTTCATCGAGGGCCGCATGGAGCTCGTGGCCGCGAAGCACGACTGGGATGCCGCGCCCCCACTGATCGCCGAGGCGAGAGCGCACGCCGCCGAGGCCGGCCTGCTCGCACTTCCGCTGCTCACGGACCGACTCGAGGGCCTGGCGTCGATGGCGAACGGAGACGCCGACCACGCCACGGAGCTGCTCGGGCGAGCAAGAGATGGCCTGGCCGGCCTCGACGCCGTCTTCGATGCGGCCCTCACGGAGGTCGATCTGGCGGTCTCCCTGGCCCATCCCGGCAAAGCCGCCGAGGCGCGGACGGCGCTCGACGCCGCGATCACGACCTTCGAGCGACTGGGAGCGAGAACGTTGGCCGATCGCGCCCGGGCGGAGACGACAGATCGAGATTGACGACGGGGTGCGTCACTGGGGTTGGACGAACGGTCTGACCCTGCCGGGGGCCGACGTCTTGACCGACGAGGTTCGCGCGCAGGTCCTCGACGTCGATCGGTTCGGCAACGTTCGCTTGAACGTCCGGCCATCCGACCTGCCTGCGGCGAGGGTCGGGGGTTCGCGGGTGAAGGTGGCCACGACGACGCGTCGGTCAACGCCGAACGCGTGTCCACCTACGCGGAGGTTGCTCCCGGCGAGTGCGCCGTCATCGAAGACGTGTGGGGTTGGATCCCTGTGATCCGCTTCGGGGCGAACGCGGCGGCGGAGCTCGGCGTGAGGCCCGGCGATCCGGTCTGGCTGATCTCACCCGACGACTAACGCTCGAGAGCGTCGGCCGGATGGATCGTCAGTTCGACGCGCCGTCGAAGCCGAGGAGCATCGCGCCCGAGCCGTCGGACACGGTCAGCTGTTCGCCGTCGATGACGTACGACGCCACCTCGCTCATCGCGTCCAGGAACACGCGCTCCTGCGCCATGACGTAGCCGGCGCACGCCATCTTCGTGGTGGCGAGCGGCGAGAACGACACCCCGTCGTCGGCCACGCTGTACGTGCCGCTGAAGCTGTTGCATCCGGCGGATCCGGAGACCGTCTCGTCGGCCGCCAACACGACCGTGACCTTGGTCCCCGACACCACGCTCGACACCACGTCTCCCGAGAAGATGCTCGTGAGCGTCCACTTCGTCCCGATGAGTGCTAGAGGTTCCGGCGGGACATCCCGCGAGTACGACAGCGTTGTCTCTCCGTTGGAGAGACGCAGCGTGTCATCGACCTCGAAGCTCGTCACCCCGCCGAGCACTTCGAGGTACGCGCTCTCGAGCGTCATCAACAGAGGTTCGCAGCCCATCTCGGTGACGGCGAAGCCCTCGAACGACAACGATCCGTCATCGCTCGCCTCGTACGCTCCGCCGTAGCTGTTGCACGCCGCGGTCCCATGCGCCTGGCCCTCTTCGAACGCGAGGGTGACCTGCGCGGCCGCGGGGACCTCGTCCACCAACAGCGCCGTTGACGCGTCGTCGAGCACCCAGACGACGCCGATCAGGTCGTGGGGGTCGGTGCTGTTGCCGGTGCCGCTGCCGTCACCCGGATCCGCGCACGCGACGAGCGCCAGCGACATCAACGTGAGGACTGTCAGGGATCGGCGGAGCGTCACGCGGTGCGTTCGTGCGGCTCGTCGCTGCGACCGCGCTTCTTGGAAGGCGCGGTGCGCGGCACGAGCGTGGGATTCACACCGTTGAGGACAACGTCGCGATCCACCAGGCACTTCGTGACGTCCTCGCGTGAGGGCAGTTCGTACATCACGTTGAGCAGCACCTCTTCCATGATCGCGCGCAGGCCACGGGCCCCGGTTCCGCGCAGGATGGCCTGCTCGGCGATCGCCTGAAGCGACTCGCCGGTGAACTCCAGCTCCACACCGTCGAACTCGAAGAATCGTTGGTACTGGCGGACCAGGGCGTTCTTCGGCTTGGTGAGGATGTCGATCAGGGCGCTCTCGTCCAGGTTGTTCACGCTGGTGATGACCGGCAGGCGTCCCACGAACTCGGGGATCAGCCCGTACTTCAACAGGTCCTCCGGGAGTACCTTGCCCAGGATCAGACCCATGTCCTTCTCGTTGGCGCGGCGGATGTCGGCGCCGAACCCGACGCCCTTGTTGCCGATCCGGCTCTCGATGATCTTGTCCAGGCCCGCGAACGCCCCACCGCAGATGAACAGGATGTTCGTGGTGTCGACCTGGATGAACTCCTGATGCGGGTGCTTGCGACCGCCCTGCGGCGGCACGGAGGCCGTGGTGCCCTCCAGGATCTTCAGCAGCGCCTGTTGCACGCCCTCCCCCGAAACGTCGCGGGTGATGGAAGGGTTCTCCGACTTTCGGGCGATCTTGTCGATCTCGTCGATGTAGATGATCCCGGTCTCGGCCTTCTTCACGTCGTAGTCGGCCGCCTGGATCAGCTTGAGCAGGATGTTCTCGACGTCCTCGCCGACGTAGCCGGCCTCCGTGAGCGCGGTGGCGTCGGCGATGGCGAACGGGACGTTCAGCATCCGTGCGAGCGTCTGTGCCAGGTACGTCTTCCCGCAGCCGGTCGGGCCCAGGATCATGATGTTCGACTTCTGGAGCTCGACCTCGGAATCCTTCTGCCCGACCTGGATCCGCTTGTAGTGGTTGTAGACCGCGACCGACAGGACCTTCTTCGCGAGATCTTGCCCCACGACGTACTCGTCCAGGAACGCATAGATCTCCTGGGGCTTGGGGAGCTCGTCCAGGCGGAGCTCAGAGGTCTCGGAGAGCTCCTCCTCGATGATCTCGTTGCAGAGGTCGATGCACTCGTCGCAGATGTACACGCCGGGGCCGGCGATGAGCTTCTTGACCTGCTTCTGGCTCTTCCCGCAGAAAGAGCACTTCAGCAGATCCGAGTCCCCGAACTTCGCCATCAGCCCCTGTCCTCCTGGTTCGATTGACCGGGCTCAGTATCGAGCCCGGTCGACCCGACGAATCTTACGCCCCGCCCGCCGCTGCGGCCGCAAGCTCGACCGAGATCCCGCGCGTGGTGATGATCTCGTCGATCGCTCCATACGCCTTCGCCTCCTCGGCGGTGAGGATGTAATCCCGGTCCGTGTCCTTCGACACTTTGTCCAGGTGCTGGCCCGTGTGCTCCGAGATGACCTGGTCGCAGAGCCGCCGGTAACGCGTGATCTCCTTCGCCTGGATCTCGATATCGACGGCCTGGCCCTGTGCTCCGCCGTGCGGCTGGTGCAGCAGCACGCGCGAGTGCGGGAGCGCGAAGCGCTTGCCTGGCGCACCGGAGAGCAGCAGCACCGCGGCGGCCGAGGCCGCCTGGCCCATCACGATCGTCGACACGTCCGGCTTGATGTACTGCATGGTGTCGTAGATCGCGAACAGCGCCGTGATGTC
>JBBQVZ010000147.1:0-7229 GCA_038211015.1 Actinomycetota bacterium
CGCTCGATGACAAGATCGAGCTGAACCGCCGCATGAACGAGATGCTCGAGGCGCTCCCGCGGGCCATCTTCACCTCGTGGTTCGTCGACTTCGACCCCGTCCGCGCCAAGGCCGATGGTCGTCAGCCGATCGGCATGGATGCCGAGACCGCGGCGCTCTTCCCTGACTCCTTCGAGGACTCGCCGCTCGGACCGATCCCAACGGGCTGGACGTTGTTGCCGATAGGCGATGCGGTCACCGTGGTCGGCGGTTCGACGCCACGAACGAATGAGCCTTCGTTCTGGGATGGAGACCTTCCGTTCGCGACACCTAAAGATCTGGCAGGGATTGAGGCACCGGTTCTGATCTCGACTGCCAGGAAGGTGACCGAGAGTGGAGCACAGCAGGTGAGTTCTGGCGTGCTTGAACCCGGAACCGTCCTCCTCTCGTCGCGCGCGCCGATCGGCTACCTCGCAATTGCCAAGACCCGAGTTGTCGTCAACCAGGGCTTCATCGCCATGAAATGCGATGGATCGCTTCCGAACACGTACGTGCTGCACTGGGCTCGGCAGAATCTGGCTCGCATCATCTCTGCGGCGAATGGGACGACGTTCCTCGAGGTGAGCAAGAGGAACTTTCGGCCGATCCCGGTTCTCATCCCGGACGCGACCATCCTCACGGCATTCGAGCGCATCGCCCGCCCCATATTCAAAAGGATTGTCATCAATGTGCAAGAGACGCGCATGCTCGCTGAGACCCGCGACGCATTGCTTCCAAAGCTCGTCTCGGGACAAATCCGAGTTCGCGGGCTTGAAGCGAGAATCGTTGGCTGATGATCGTCTCGCGCAAGCCCGACCGGCGCGGGATTGTCTGAGCGCCAAGCACTCGCGCAGGCCAGGCGTGGACCCGTCGTTCGTCCCACCATCGATGGGTCCGGCGCGGTCTCTATCAGATCTGCTTGCGTCGGGCGCAGAGTCGGCTGGTGCGTATCCGGGGCGACTACCGCGTGACCTTGTAGAAGTCAGTCCCGACCTCCATCCAAAAGCGGTCGCCTAGTAGGCTGAATTCCGCCTCAATGACTGACAGGAGTTCACTCGTGCGTGGCATCTCGAGCGTGTAAAGAGCGTGTAGGAACAGACACGGAACCTTGCGGGCCTGACGCTGACGGTTGGCCTCAGGCTTGTCACCGGTTACCAAAATGCGGCTGGTGACCTGAGCGTAGCGGACCACCGCGGGGTCTTTGGTCGCCGGCGGAAAGACGTCCTGCACGTACTCGACGTCATGGGTTGAGGCCAGCAACATCCCGACCGCGCGGTCCACGTCCTCATCGATTAGGAAGCGCATTCCCGCCCGACCTCAGCAAAAGGTCAGGCTGAACGGCGGCGCCGGTCTTGGCGACGCTCATATTCGATCGCCGCCTCTATGTCTTTGGGTGTGAGGTGCGGAAAGGCTGCAAGGATGCGTTGGCCGTCCCAACCCCGCTGTGCGAGGCCAGCGATCTTCTCGGTGGGAATGCGGGTGCCCGCGATTACCGGCGCGCTACCTTGGAGATTGCGGATGCTGGTCACATGGCCGGTAGGTCGAGCCATGTGTTCTGCGATGGTCGCTTCCAGCCCTGTCTTTATGTCCTTCAACGGGAGGTTCATCGGTTCAGCCACCTGGTCAACGTCACGTGCGCTCATTGGGCGTTCGACCGCCGGATTGACGTAAAGAACCTCGTTGCCGTCGGGTTCCACTACCCAGCGGATAGTGACCAAGGGGTCCGTGAAGCCTCTTTGCTCGAGCGCCTCGATCGTTGCTTTGATGCGCGACGGTCGCATATGGCGCTTGCGCAGCTCTGCTCCGACCTTGAGCTTGATCAGGTCGCGGAAGGAGTACAGGCGCTGGTTGCCGCGCCCCTCATAGGTGGCGATGGACGGGCTGATGACGTCTGTGCGATCCCAGTACTCGAGCTGGCGCCGCGACAGATCAGTCAGCTCGGTTACGTCGTCCTGAGTAAATGCCTGCACCATCCGCACTATCGTAACCTCGTCAGGAACCACGGGACCGTGCCCACCAGCTGGTAGACGAGCTCCACCGAGGAAGGATCCTCGCCTCGCTCCTCAGCGATATCGGCGAGGGTCCAGCTCGAGCGTGTAAGGAGATCCTTCAAGGTGGCGTCACTCGCGGAGAAACCAGGAATGTCCGGGGACTCCGCCCACCAGATCTTCCGACCTCCGAAGGGCTCGAGGTGTACGAGCAACCTGACTGCCATGTGTCCTCCTGCCTCGCAGGAAACGCTGCCACCCGCTATGCCTCCACCCAGCGGGTCCGAATGCTAGCCCAGCACATCGGGTCCGTCCATAGCCCGTGCGGCGAGCTCAAATGGATCGGCCTGGTCCTGGGGCCGCTCGATGCGAATCGATTGTTCGAGACGCGCCAGTTCATCGGTCCGGGTGTAAGTTCGGCCGCGACCCCCACCTTCCGGCTTCAGAATGCCCGCATCGACGAGAGCGCGGAGGTCACGGCTGGCCACCAGTTCCGACACGTCTTCGGCCAGGCTGCGATACGTAGCATTGCGCACCCGGTGCCCCATGGCGGCGTTGAAGAGGGCCGGGATGGACCGGTCGGGGAGCCCACGCTCCTGCACCAGGCGCTCGACCGCATTCCAACGCAGCTCCGACTCCTCGGTCCGCCGCAGCAGGGTGCGGGCCTGCCGGTAGTGCGCGGTCAGACAGAACCGAATCCATGGTCGCGCATCGCGCTCGGGATGCCAGCTTCCACCGCCGACCTCGGCAAGCACGTCGTAGTAGGCGGGCGTATTGCGTCCCAGGTACTCCTCGATGTTGCAGAACGCTGGCGAAAGCACGCCATCTCGCGTGAGGATGAGTGACTGGAGGATGCGCGCCATCCGGCCGTTCCCGTCGCGGAACGGGTGGACCATGACGAGGTTGAGGTGCGCCATCGCCGCCCGGATAAGCGCGGGTCCGGGCGTGTCGCGGAGCTCCGCGACGAGCTCACTCATCAGCGACGGGACGATTTCGGCATCGGGGCCCGTGTAGACGATCGCGCCGGAATCCTCACTCTGGACGAAGATCGGTCCCGGCCGCCATCGCCCCGGGCTCTTCGTCGGGTCGTAGCTCTGAAGCATGTACTGGAGGCTTCGAATGAGCGAGGCATCCAGCTCGAAATGCAGATCATCGGAGAGTTGGAGGACGTAGTTCATCGCGTCGCGATAGCCGAGAATCGCGCGCCAAGTTTCATCTCGCGGCCGCATCGGCTCCTCCTCTTCGTCCGCCGCCATCGCATCCTCGATCGAGACGTTATAGCCCTCGATGCTGTTGGATCCCTGGATGGCGCGAGCCAGTGACACGCGGCGCAGGAGGCCCACCCAGATGCGTGGCTCCCGCGTGCGCGCACTGAGGCGACGACGAAGATCCTCGACGTGCTGGAGGACCCATTCCTCTCCGGTTGTGAGGGTCGGCATGATGAACAGCATGATGGGATGAGCGTTTCTAACTATCAGTAGGATAGATTCTACCTATCCGCACGACGGTTGCAAACCATCAATCTATCGTTAGCGTCCAATCTGAATTCAGAGATGCGCCGCGGGCTGACCACTAAGCGCCGGTTGCAGCCGGTCCGGCAATGTACGACACTTGTACATACTTCGACAGCCATGGGAGAAGATCGGGCATTCCGACCATCAGCATCCGAGAACTTGCACGCCGGTCCAGCCGCGTCGTTGATGACGTCGTCAGCAGCGGTCGCCCGGCGATCATCACGCGTCGCGGCAAGCCCGTGAGCGCGATGATCGCGATCGATCCGGATGAGCTCGAGGACTTCGTCCTTGCGAATGCGCCGGAGTACGCGGCAGCCATGCGAGATGCCGATGCCGACGTGAAGAAGGGTCGCTTTCGAAGCGCCGCAGAGGTCTTCGACGAGCTCAAAGAGTCGAAGCCGGCCCGCTGAGCGGTGGAGCGCATCGCGCTCTCACGTCGCGCGGTGAAGGACCTGCGGCGCATCGGTTCGGGGTACGAGCTGACCCGAATCCGCCAGGCATTGGATGCGCTGGGCAACAACGACCCGTTGCTTGACGTGAAGGCTGCGCGGACAATCGCCGTGGCTTCGGCTGCGCGTTGGGGACTATCGGATCCTCTATCGGCCGCTCGTTGCGGACGAGTCGGCCGACGCCTCCTACCTGGTGGCGCGAGTCATCCACCGGAGTGAGGTCGACCTCGCCGTTGGCGCGCTCTAATCGCAGCGTAATCTCCGGCGATTACGTTGAACGATTATCCGAATCGGTGGGCTCGTAGTGGGCCCATCGCTTGGCACCGCGCTGTATGAGATCTCCGCGCGCCTCGAGAATGCGTAAAAGGTTTGAGGCGGTACCAACCGAGACCTGAAGCAGATCCCGGACAGTCCTGTTGTCGATCCGATGGAACTCGCGGGCATGCTGAAGGACGATGCCGCGCTGATATTCCTTTGCGAGCCCGCGCTCGCGGGTGAATGCCGCCTCGGCCCCGAGCAACCGCTGAACTCGTGCGTTCAGCGCATATCGAGTCCCGGGCCCGCTTCCGAATCTGCTCAGCAGGGAGTCGAGCATCGTCGCGATGATCTCCTGAGCATCACTCTCAGGCCGTTGGATTACCGCTGCGAGCGTGCTGCGATCGCTGGGCCCCATGCGCCTGAGTTGGTTGATAATGAGAAGGTCCTCGACACGCCACTCGCGTCCTGCATCTTCCTCAGCAAGGACGAAACGCGCGAACGGCTCGTCGAACTCCGACGCGTCCAGTCGTAGTCGCACTCTCGTGCGGTCGGCCTCGAATGTCGGAGGCGGCTTACCGTATCGAAGCTGGTCTTCGAAGATGCGGTCCACGCCGAGGCCGGAACGCTCCATGTAGCGGATGCGATCAAGCATGTCACAAAGGAGCCGATTTCGGTGAACCGGGGCGTGCTGGATGACGGTTTCGACAGTGATGCCTTCCGGGAAGCCGCCGGGATTCTCGATATCGAGGTATGAGGCCGTCTGCCTGATGACGATGTCACCAGGCAACGTGTAGTGCCGATGGGCGACAGCATTGACGATCGCCTCGCGCAAGACACGCTCCGGGTAATCGGCCAGTTCCAGATCGCGCATCCCAAGACGCAAGGTTCGGGTCCGTCCGGCCGATTGCACCTCCCGAGTCATCTCCTCCATCAGCGCAAGCACCGGCGCGCTCGACGCCACGCGGCGGTCGTAGTCGGTGGTGCCCAGAGGCGTTCGCAGGTAGAGAGCTCGGTGCTGCGGAACGACAGCCCTGATCACCGCCTCCGCGCAGAACATGAGGACTCCTGCGACCGTCAGACGCTCAAGCTCCTCGTCGACCGCCACTGCGCCGATCGTCCGCAGAAGGTCTCCGTCCGACAGACGTCGAAGTTCGGTACCGGTGGCATCGGGAAGCAGTTCACGATATCGGTCCAGTTCGGTGCCATCGATTTCTGCTGGTGAAACCGGCGTGAGGGCACTGCTGATATCGAGCGTCCCAGTGTCAATTTGGCGGACGATCAGACGGTCTGGCGTCATCGGGACACATTCGGTTCCCAGTCGTTCGACGTATCCGCCTCCGGTTGTTGACACGAGCCGCGGCGAATGCCTGACCCACACAGCGATAACTCGCGCCTCGTCGACCTCCACAACCTGATGCCGCACTACCTGAGATGGCGAGGTCTTGTGGTAGATGTGACGCGGAACACTGTCAGGATTCGAGATGCTCGTGCCATCAAACGTGCCGTCATCGGCGACGCCGTAGAGAATTATTCCGCCGGAACCGTTAGCCAGGCAGACGGCAGCCGTTGCGATGTCGTCCAGCTTGGCGCGGCGACCCTTGAACTCGAGTCGTTCGCTTTCGCCGGCTGAAACCAACCGACGGAGTCGATTTACCGTTAGCGAACCAGGGTCTGGGAGTTTGATCATAATGAATCTATTTGCACTCTATTAGTTCGTAGCATAGCACAGCGAATAGAAGCACGAGGATAGGCTTCACGATCGTCGTGACGGTTACTGGCGTTCCGCGGCATTGTCGGAGCCGAAGACTCTCGGGTAGGGCCTGTTGCGGTAGATGCGATTTCGTGTCGGCTGGCTACAAGCCCTTGTAGTGCATGGGCCTTGTAGTGTGCCGATTGAGCACTGCGATGGTGGGAAGATGCCGTGTGAGGAAGCACAATGGCGGGGACGACTCCGCGACCATTGGGGCATCGCGCAGCCACGCTCGGATGTATAGATTCGGGCGCGAACCTATAGATCTGCGGGGAGTTGTGAACTTACCTTGAATTCTTCGTTTGCCGAGAGCGACCTTGAGGAAGCGGTCCTCGAGTGGTTCGGCGCGCTCGGCTACGAGGTGGCGCACGGACCGGAAATCGCGCCGGGCGAGGCGCGGGCGGAACGCAGCGACTTTCGCGAAACGATCCTGCGTGGGCGCCTGCTCACCGCACTCCGACGCCTGAATCCGGACCTGGCGGGCTCGGTCCTGCAAGAGGCGCAGCGCCGAATCCTGACGGCCGCGTCGGCCGCGCTGCTCAGCGAGAACCGGCGCCTGCATCGGCTGCTGGTGGATGGCATCACGGTGGAGGTGCCGCACGAGGCCGGGGGCGTGCGCGGCGTGCAGGTGCGCGTCATCGACTGGGAGAACCCCGACGCCAACGACTGGCTGGCGGTCAACCAGTTCGCGGTTCGCGGCGTTTCCGTCCGGCGCCCCGACGTGGTCGTCTTCGTCAACGGACTGCCGCTGGGCGTGCTGGAGCTGAAGGATCCGGCGAGCGAACAGATATCGGTCTGGGACGCCTACCAGCAGTTGCAGACCTACAAGCAGGAAATCCCGGACCTCTTTCGGACGAATGCCGTGCTTGTCGCGTCGGATGGCGTGGAGGCCCGGATCGGGTCGTTGACGGCGCAGCCGGAATGGTTCCTGCCGTGGCGCACCGTCGAGGGGCACGTCGTCGCGCCGCGCAGCGAGAACGCGCTGGAGGTGCTCGTCGCGGGTGTCTTCGACAAGGCGAGATTCCTGGACCTGGTTCGCCACTTCATCGTTTACACCGATGAAAGCGCTGGAACGCGCAAGGTGCTCGCCGGATACCACCAGTTCCATGCGACGCGGCAGGCCGTGGCGACCACGCTGGAGGCCGCGGCTCCCGGAGGCGACCGCAAGGGCGGCGTCGTCTGGCACACGCAGGGATCGGGCAAGAGCCTGACGATGGCCTTCTACGCCGGGAAGATCGTGGCGCAGCCGGAG
>JBBQVZ010000148.1:0-7159 GCA_038211015.1 Actinomycetota bacterium
GGGACGCCCGTGTAGAGCGCGATCTCGCCGACGACCACACCGGGGAGCACGGTGCGGAGGCGCACGCGCGTCCCCTCGGGCGTCACCATCTCGACCTGGAGCCGGCCGGACTCCAGCACGAACACGTCGTCGGGCGGCTCGTCCTGGCGGATCAATACCGTCCCTTCCGCGAGCGACTCGCGCGAGACGTAGGCGCGCAGGCCCGAGGGCATGCCGGCAGGAACGTCGTCGGATCCGACGTCGGGCAGAGGATGCGACGCGAGCAGACCGTCCTCACACACCTGGAGCCCGCGATCCAGGTCCGGTTCGAACCGCACGACGCCGTCGCTCGCGACGACCCCGCCGCGCGCGAGCCATGGCAACACCGGCTCCGGGACGCCCGTGAACACCAGCTCGAAGCCGTGCGCCGCGGCGAGCTGCGCCACCTTGCGGAACGACATCACCGCCGACGAATCCATGCCGGTCACGCGCCGGAGGTCGACCACCAGGTACCGCAGCGTTCCACCCTCCACCCGCGTGCGGATCCGCTCGAGCAGGCCGCTCACCATCCCGAAGAACACGTACCCGCTCACGCGTAGGATCTGCACGCGCGAACCGAGCGCACGCAGCGTGTCGCGTTCGCCGGCGGGCCGATCGACGTTGCTGTGATACGTCGGCCCGAACGCCACCTCGTGCACCAACTCGGTGCGGCCGTAGTTGATCGCGAACAGGATGACGGCCATCACCAAGCCGATCACCACACCGGGCAGGAACCCCTTGACGATGATCCCGGCGAGGATCACCAGGACGACGACGTACTCGATCTTCGGCAACGTGCGCCGCTTGTCCCAGACCCACTCGACGATGAACGCGAGGCCGAGGAACACCAGGACGCCGCCGACGATCATCCGCGGGATCAGCTCGATGACGCCGGCGCCGAACACGACGGCGGCGAGCGGGACCAGCGTGGCGACGAGCCCCGCGGCGCGCGCGTCGACGCTCATCCGCTCCGCGAGGGCGGTCAAGCTGAGCGCGTGGTAGCCGGGGATGCCACCGAGCGCACCGGAGACGACGTTGAGGAACCCGGCGTCGCGGAGCTCCCGGTTCGTGTCGAGGTCCCGGTGCAGGACGACCTCGGTCCCGCTGATGTTGAACAGGATGGCGATGACCGCGACGAGCACGGCGGTCGCGATGGCGGCGGCCTGTCCGAGCACCGCCGACCAATCGGCGCCTCCGAGCGCACGGAACGTCCACGGTTGCCACAGCCGGGCCGACTCGAACGGCCCGAGGAGCCATCCACCGTCCTTCGCGGCATCGATCGAGGAGCCCGTAACGAGCATGCCGATCGCGAACAGGGCGAGCCCCACCCCCAGTACGATCGGGATGACCAGTGGTTTCCTCACGAGCCGGACGGCGAACAGCAGGATCAGGCCGAACAGGAGTGCCGTGAGCGAGTGCTTGAGCGCCTCCGTGTGGAGCATGAGGCCGATCGTGCGCAGGTGGACCTCGATCCCCGAAGCGACGTAGATGCCGCCCTTGAAGAGGAGCCATCCGGTGCCGGCGAGGAAGCCGCCGACGACCGGGTACGGCACGAACCGCACCAGGTTGCCGAGCCGGAAGGTCCCGAGCGCCAGGAAGACGACGCCGCAGAAAATCGTCACGACCAGGGTCGCGGCGATGACGGTCAAGAAGACGTCGGGTTTCACGTAGTCCTTCAAGCCGGTTGCCTGGGCGACCTTCGCGATGTCGGCGGCCTTCGCCGCCGTGGTTCCTGCGACGACGGCGAGCACGGCCGCCGCCGCGTCCTGCACGCTCCCCACCACGCCTCGGCGCCCTGCCCTCCAGGCCAAGATGCCCAGCGTCAGGGCGGCCGCCACCAGGTACAGACCGATGCCATCGGCCAGGCGACTGACGAGGAGGCCGCCGAACACGAAGGCGGCGAACGCGATCGCGAGGACCGCCTCGACGGCTCCGATGATCACGCCCGCAGCGAGAGAAGCGAACATCCCCGCGGATCGGCGCTGCTCGGCCACGTCTCCCCAGTCCTAATCGAGGAGGACCATGACGGCCCTCTGCGTATCGGTCAGCCGCTCCGAGAGCGTCGTGGCGAGCCATCGGTGCAGCGCCATCGCCAGCGCCGGCTCGGTGGCCTCGATCCGCTCGATCGACGCCCGACCGAGCCGCAGGACCACGCTCGGCGTCTCGGCCACAACGTCTGCCGTGCGCGGTTCGTCGGTGTACAACGCGATCTCGCCGACCACCACGCCCGGCAGCATCGTGCGCAGGCGCACCCGGGGTCCCTCAGGCGTCACCATCTCCACCCGGAGCCGGCCCGATTCGAGCCAGAACACGTCGCCGGGCGGCTCGTCCTGTCGGATCAGCACGTTTCCCTCCGCGAGGCGCACGCGTTCGAGGGAGGTCCGCAGGCCCGGAGGCAGGCCATCGAGCGCGTCGCCCTGACCGGCCGCCGAGTGCTCGCTCCGGCCCTCCTCCAGCAGGACGTCCTCGCACCGCTGCAGCCCGCGATCCAGGTCCGGCTCGAACCAGACGACACCTTCAGAGGCGACCACGCCGCCCCGTTCGAGCTGCCTGCGCACCGGATCCGGGGCACCCGCGAGCACGAGCTCGAACCCGTTCGCCTCCGCGAGGTGGATCACTTTGACGAAGGACATCACCGCTGAGGCGTCCACGCCCGTCACCTGCCGGAGGTCCATCAGCAGGCATCGCGGGGGCGCCGTCTCCACCCGCTTGCGGATCCGCTCCAGCAGGCCGCTCGCCGACCCGAAGAAGACGAACCCGCGTACGCGCAGGATCTGGACCCGCTCGCCCATCCTCCGCAGGGCAGCCCGCTCCGCAGGCGGCCGGTCCATGTTGCTCTCGTATGTCTCCCCGAACGCGACCTCGTGCACGAGGTCGATCCGGCCATAGCTGACCGCGAACAGGACGACGGCCATCACCAGCCCGATGACCACGCCGGGGAGGAACCCCTTGGCGATGATCCCGGCGAGGATCACCACGACCACGACGTGCTCGAGCCTCGGGAGGTTCTTCCGCTTGTCCCAGACCCACTCGACGATGAAGGTGAGGCCGAGGTACACCAGCACGCCGCCGACGAGCATGCGTGGGATCATCGCGACCGCCGCCGCGCCGAAGAGGAGTGCCGTGAGCGGGACGATCGAAGCGATGAGTCCCGCAGCCCGCGTGTCGACGTTCATGCGCTCCGCGAGGGCCGTCAGGCTGAGTGCGTGAAAGCCGGGGATGCCACCGAACGCGCCGGAGACGACGTTGACCAGGCCGGCATCCCGGAGCTCCCTGTTCGTGTCGAGGTCCCGGTGCAGCAAGATCTCGTTCCCGCTGATGTTGAACAGGACCCCGATCACGGCGACGAGCACCACGGTGGCGATGCCGGCGGCTTGTCCGAGCACCGCCCACCAGTCGGCGCTGGTGAGGGCGCGGTAGATCGACGGCTGGAAGAGTGACCCGGAACGGTACGGTCCGAGCAGCCAGAACCCATGCCGCGCATCGTCGATCGAGGAGCCGGTCGCGAGCATGCCGATCGCGAACAGCGCCAGCCCGAGCGGGAGCACCACGGGGACGACCAGTGGCTGCTTCACCAGCCGGACGGCCAGGAGCAGGAGCACACCGAACGCGAGGGCGGGGAGCCAGTGCTTGAGTGTCTCCGGGTCGACCAGGGAACCGATCGTACCCAGGTGCACTTCCTCACCTGATGCGACGTCGATGCCGCCCTTGAGGAGGAGCCATCCGGCGCCGGCGAGGAAGCCGCCGACGACAGGGTACGGCACGAACCGGATCAGGTTGCCTCGCTTGAAGGCTCCGATCACCAGGAAGGTGAGGCCGGTGAGGATCGTCACGACCATGGTCGCCGCGACGACGGTGATGAAGGCCCGGTTGGAGCTGCCGAACGTGGCTTGGGCGGTGGTAGTGGCGACGACCGCGAGCACGGCCACCACCGCTTCCTGCAGGCTGCCGACCACGCCGCGAGTGCCCGCTCTCCACGCGAGGATCGCGACCGTGATCGCTGCTGCCACAAGGTAGAGGCCGATCCCGTCGGCAAGGAACTGCGCCAGGTAGCCGCCGAACATCAGCGCGGCGAACGAGATCGCCAGGACGACCTCGATCACGCCGATCGCGAGACCGGCCGTGATCGATGCCAGCACCCGCCCGGTTCGTCGCTGCACGGACATGCCCCCCCAAGTGCTGGTTCGCTACCAGCCGCCCTCGGCTCGGCGATCGTGGTGCTCGGCGTCGCCCAAGTCGAACACCAGCAGCTTCCGCTCGGTGAACGCCTCGAGGAACCACTGGGAGAGCTCTCGGCCGACGCCGCTGTCGCCGGTGCCGCCGAACGGCGCCAGCTGATCCCAGTAGTTGCTGGTCTCGTTGATGTTCACCGTGCCGTGCTGGAGCGCTTCGCCGACGCGCCAGGCGATCGCCAGGTCCCGCGTCCAGAGCGACGCGATGAGGCCCAGCTTGCTCGAGTTGGCGATCTCGATGGCCTCCGCGACCGAGCCGACCTTCATCACGGGAGCGACCGGTCCGAACGTCTCCTGCTGTGCGATCAGCATCTCCGGGGTGACGCCGGTCAGCACCGTCGCCGGATAGAAGAGTCCTGCTTGGGGCCCGAACTGTTCGATGACGGCACCCTTCGAGCGCGCGTCTTCGACGTGTTCAATGACGCGCTCGAGCGTCTTCGGGTTGCAGAGCGGTCCCATCTCGGTCTCGTCTAGTGCCGGGTCGCCGATCCGGAGCTCCGCGGCGCGAGCCTTCAGCTTCGTGACGAACTCGTCGTGGACGTCCTCGTGCACCAGGAGACGCTCGGCCGACGTGCACACCTGACCGGTGTAGTAGAAGCAGCCGTTCATGGCGCCCTCGACCGCGGCGTCGATATCGGCGTCGGGCAGGATGATGAACGGCCCGTCGCCACCCAGCTCCAGCAACCGAGGCTTGAGCCCCGCCTTCAGCGCGATCTGCCGGCCGGTCGCGGTCGAGCCGGTGAAGAAGACGCCATCCACGTCCGGGTGCTCCACGATCGCGCCGCCGACATCGCCGAGCCCTTGCACGACGTTGATCACGCCGTCGGGGAGCCCGGCCTCGGCGAAGAACTCGGCGACCATCGCGCACGACGTCGCCGCGAACTCCGACGGCTTCCACACGGCCGTGTTCCCGGCCGCCACGATGTGGGCGAGTGCGATGGAGGAGATGTCCGTCGGGAAGTTGTACGGCGTGATGGCGCCGACCACACCGAGCGGGCGATGCGTCATCACCAGGCGCTTGTTGTTCGTCTGCTCCTGGGTGGACGGGAACGACAGTCCCCGGTGACGGAGCACCTCTTCGCCCGCCTTCTGCCAGGCCGGCGCCGCGTACTCGTGCACCTCCTCGCGCGACTCGGTGATCGTCTTGCCGATCTCCTGCACCAGCACACGCGCGATGGGCTCCGCCCGCTCGACGAACAGCGCGTTGATGCGGCGGAGCACCTTGACCCGTTCGATGAGCGGGGTCGCGGCCCATCCGGGCTGCGCGGCCTTGGCGGCCGTCACCGCCAGGTCGACATCGGCGGGGGAGCACCGCGTCATCTCGTTCACCAGCTCACCCGAGTACGGTGAACGCACCTCGAACGTCCCTGCTGACCCCTCCACCCACCGTCCCCCGATGAGCGCGCGCCGTGGAAGTTCGGTCGTTCTCTCGATCGTCATGGCCATGTCGATCCCCCGATCGGACTTGAAGATCGGACGCTAATGCATCTCCGTCAGATGTGCATGCGGCAGCCGGTTCCACGCACTTCACATGACGCGGACGGCAACCGTGACTGAGTGCCCGGAGATGCGCGAGACTTGCGTCATGACGCGACCCTCGATGTTCGAGTTCGCCGGCGGCGAGCCGGCGTTCCTGGCGCTCGCCGCCGCGCATCACCAACGCTGTCTCGACGACCCGTGCTGGAACATCCCTTCTCGCACCCCGGCAACCCCGAGCACATCGAGCGGTTGGCCGACTACTGGGCCGAGGTGTTCGGGGGTCCGTCGCGTTACTCGGAGTCGTTCGGCGGTCATTCGGCGATGCTCGGCATCCATGCCGGCCAGGGAGCCGATGAGGATCTGGGGACGCGCTTCGTGGCCTGTTTCGTGCAGGCGGCCGACGATGACGGCCTTCCCGACGACTCGGACTTCCGCGCCGGTCTCCGTGCCTACATGGAGTGGGCGGTCGGCGAGGTCCTGTCCATCTCGCCGCCTGGGGAGACGGCAGAGGCCGACCTGCCGGTACCCCGCTGAGGCTGGAACGGTCTCGAGTAGGTCTACGCTTCCGGCTTCTCCCAGACCGACACGTGCTTGCGGCTCTCGCTCGTGAACGGCTCCTTCTTCCATCCGGCCCAGCGCTCGCGAAGACGCATCCCGGCGAGCTCCGCCATCAGGTCGTACTCCGACGGCCACGCGTACCGGAAGGGAACGGAGAGCCGTTCGACCCTCCCGTCAACGATCTCGAAGTGATGCGACGTCATCGCCTGGTTCGCGACGTCGTACTCGTCGAACCCCCACCTGGTCTCGCTCACGGTGAAGGCGTGGATGGTCTCGCCCGGCGGGAGACGCTGCAGTCCGGGAACGCCGACCTCGATGACGAAGCAGCCGCTGGGGTTCAGGTGCGCCGCCGCGTTGCGGAAGCACGCGACCTGCGCCGCCTGCGTCGTCAGGTTCATGATGGTGTTGAAGACCAGATACGCGACGCTGAACGACCCCTCCACCCTGGTCGTGGCGAAGTCGCCAATCGTCACGCCAATCGCGTCGGCGCCCGGCTTCTCGCGGAGTTTCGCGATCATCGCGTTCGACAGCTCGATCCCGTGCACTCGGACACCGCGCTGCGCGAGTGTCAGCGCGATACGACCCGTCCCGATCCCAAGCTCGAGCGCGTGTCCCTGCACGGCGAGTGCCGCAATGAAATCGACTGTCGGACCCACCACACCTGGGGCGAACATTTCCGCGCTGGCCGCGTCGTAGGTGGCGGCGACGCGGGCATCGAAGTAGCCGTCGCGCATGTCTCCTTGCTCCTTCACGGGTGACGTGCGGTCCGGCGCGAAGCACCGAGCCGCGACCATACGCAGTTCAAGCAAACACATCCGAGCCATCGTGCGAGCATAGGCGGGGCCGTCCGGCGCACGAATCCGACCGACCCG
>JBBQVZ010000149.1:0-6979 GCA_038211015.1 Actinomycetota bacterium
AGCTCCGGCACCGTCGCGCGGATCTCGTCGACCCACGCGGCGTCGGGCTCGAGCGGCGGGATGTCGGGCTCGGGGAAGTACCGGTAGTCGAACGCCTCCTCCTTGGAGCGCATCGACTTGGTGGCGCCGGCGTCCTCGTCCCAGTGGCGGGTCTCCTGCACGATCGGCTCGCCGTTCTCGATGGCCTTCGTCTGGCGAGCGATCTCGAAGTTCAGCGCGCGCTCCATCGACCGGACGGAGTTCATGTTCTTGATCTCGACCTTGGTGCCGAGCTCCGCCTGACCGACCGGACGGAGCGAGATGTTCGCATCGCAGCGGAGGGATCCCTCCTCCATCCGAACATCGCTCACGTCGAGCGACTCCAGCGTGGCGCGGAGCTCGCGCAGGTAGGCCGCTGCCTCCTCCGGTGTGCGCATGTCCGGCTCGCTCACGCACTCCACCAAGGGAACGCCGGCGCGGTTGTAGTCGATCAGCGCGTAGTCGGCTTCGTGGATCCGGCCAGACGCGCTGCCGTGCGTCGTCTTGCCGGTGTCCTCTTCCATGTGGACCCGCGTGATGCCGATCCGCCTGGTGACACCCTCGACGTCGACGTCCAGGTGGCCGCCCA
This sequence comes from Actinomycetota bacterium, assembly GCA_038211015.1. GTDB lineage: Bacteria > Actinomycetota > UBA4738 > UBA4738 > HRBIN12 > JBBQVZ01. The sequence goes on from JBBQVZ010000149.1 coordinate 608, forward strand.
CGCAGATCGGCAGGTCGTACTGACTGATCTGGAAGTTCTTGGGCATGTCCGGATAGAAGTAGTTCTTCCGGTGGAACAGCGAGTGCGGCGCGATCGCGCAATCGAGCGCCTGACCGATCTTCATGATCGAGGCGATGGCCTCGCGGTTCGGAACGGGAAGCGTTCCGGGATGTCCCAGGCAGACCGGGCAGACGTTGGTGTTGGGATCATCGCCGAAGGCGTTGCGACAGCCGCAGAACATCTTGGTCCGGGTCGAGAGCTCGACGTGGCACTCCAACCCGACGACGGTCTCCAGCTCGGCCATGACGAGGGGCAGCTTATCGAAGTCGGTCCTCGGAGCCGGAGAGACCGGCACCTATCATCGGTGGATGGCCCGCGTATCTCGCGAGACGCACTCCCATCGCTCCGGCGCGGTCTGGTTCGCGCTCGCGTGTGTCTACGTGATCTGGAGCACCACCTACCTGGCGATCCGCGTGACCGACGAGACGCTCCCTCCGCTCGTAGCCGCCGGCCTCCGCTTCCTCATCGCGGGGTCGGTCCTGTACGTCGTCGCGATCGGTCGGGGCGATCGGATCGGCGACCGGCCGGGTCGATCCCAATGGCGCGCCGCCGCGATCGTCGGCTTCCTGCTGATGGGTTGCGGCAACGGCGGGGTCGTCTGGGCTGAGACGAGGATCCCTTCGGGGATCGCGGCGCTCATCTTCGCGACGCTCCCGCTGTGGCTCGTGATCCTCGACCGGCTGGTCTTCCATCGACGCCATCCGCGCGCGGTCACCGCCGGGGTCGTGCTGGGACTCGCCGGCACCACGGCGCTCGTCGGCGGCTCCGCGGCGGTGGGACGGATCGATCTCCTCGGGATGCTGGTCGTCGTTGCGGGAACGTTCTGCTGGGCGTGCGGCTCGCTCTACCAGCGCCAGGCGGTGCTCCCCCAACGCCCATTCGTCGCCGCCGCGATGGAGATGATCGTCGGCGGCGCGGCGTTGATCGTGGGAGGAGCGATCACCGGCGAGCTCGCGCACGTCGATCCGTCACGCTTCTCCCGAGCATCGCTGATCGCCCTGGCGTACCTGGTGGTGTTCGGGTCGTGGGTGGGGTTCACGTCGTACCTGTGGTTGCTGCGGAACGCACGCACGTCGCTCGTCTCGACATACGCATACGTGACGCCTGCGGGCGCGGTCTTCCTGGGCTGGCTGATCCTCGACGAATCGATCGGCGCGCGCACGATCCTGGCCGGCGCCGTGATCCTGGTCGCCGTCGCGCTGATCGTGAAGGCCGGGGGTGTGGCGCGCGACGTCGAGCCGGGGTCAGACGCCCGCGAGGAGCGGGGGACGGAGCTCGAGCCCCAGGTCGCGCTCGAGCGCACGGGCGGCGCGGAAGAGCACGGACTCGCCGAGGGCGGACGCGGTGAACTGCAGGCCGACGGGGAGCCCGCCTGAGTCCAGCCCGCACGGCACGCTGATCGCGGGAACGCCCGCGAGGTTGGCCGGGATCGTGAAGACGTCCGACAGGTACATCGCGAGCGGATCGTCGGCGCGCTCGCCGATCCGGAACGCGGTGGTGGGCGACGTCGGCGACACCAACACGTCGAAGTCGGAGAACGCCCGCTCGTAGTCACGGATGATGAGCGTTCGGACCTTCTGCGCCTGACCGTAATACGCGTCGTAGTAGCCGGCCGACAGCGCGTACGTGCCCAGCATGATCCGCCGCTTCACCTCGGGGCCGAAGCCCTGGCCCCGCGTGGCCGACATCATGGCGATCGAGTCGGCGTGGGGACCTTCGGCACGGAAGCCGTAGCGAACTCCGTCGTAGCGCGCCAGGTTCGACGACGCTTCCGACGGCGCGATCAAGTAGTACGCGTTGAGCGCGTGGTCGGCGGTCGGCAACGAGACGTCGTCGACGTGCGCGCCGAGCGCCGCCAGCCGTTCGATCGACGCGCGGACGGCGTCCCGCACTCCCGGCTGCACGCCGTCGCCGAACGTCCCGTCGATCACGCCGACGCGGAGACCCTCGACGCCGTCCTCGAGTTCGTGCAGGTAGTCGGGCACCTCGGCGTCGAGGCTCGTGGCGTCCCGGGGGTCCTTCCCGGCCAGCGTTCCGAGGAGGACCGCGGCGTCGCGCACGCTCCGGGTGAACGTGCCGACGGTGTCGAGCGACGACGCGAACGCGATCAGGCCGTAACGACTGATCAGGCCGTACGTCGGCTTGAGGCCGACCACGCCGCAGAGCGACGCCGGCTGCCGCACCGAGCCTCCGGTGTCGGTCCCGAGCGCCCACACCGCCTCACCGGCCGCGACGGCCGCAGCCGAACCACCGCTGCTGCCTCCGGGCACCGTGTCGAGGTTCCACGGGTTGTGGACCGGTCCGAACGCCGAGTTCTCGTTCGAGGAACCCATCGCGAACTCGTCGCAGTTCGTCTTGCCGATCAGCACCGCGCCCGCGCCGGACAGTCGCGTCCACGCGGTGCAGTCGTACGGCGGGATGTAGTTCTCAAGGATCTTGGAACCACACGTCGTGCGGATGCCGTTCGTCGCAAGGACGTCCTTCAGGGCGATCGGGATGCCGGCGACCGGTGACTGGGTCGCGCCGGTCGTGGCGTGATCGTCGACCGCCTCGGCGCGTTCGCGCGCGACCTCCGGCGTCGGCGTGAGGATGGCTTTGACGTCGCCGTCCACGACCTCGACCCTTCGGAGCGACGACTCGGTCAGCTCGGCGACGGACAGGTCTCCCGCGCGGAGCTGCTCGGCGAGCTCGGACCCCGTGAGGTCGCAGACCTCGGTCACGAACCCGTCTCCGCGATCCGCGGCACCTTGAACCGGCCGCGCTCGGCGTCGGGCGCGTTGGCGAGCGCCGCCGCCTGGCTCAATCCCGGCTCGGGCACGTCCTCCCGGAACACGTTGGATCGGGGGATGGCCCACGCCGTCGGCGGCACGTCATCCGCGGCGACCTCACCCACCGTGGCGGCAGCCTCCAAGATGGCACCTAGCTGCACGCGCAGGCGTTCCTTCTCGTCGTCGGTCAGGTCCAGACGAGCGAGGAGCGCGACGTGGTCGATATCGATGTCCACCGGCACGGGCGGCAGTCTAGCGGCCCGGGCGAACCGAACCCGCCGGACCGCGTCATGCGCCGAGCCGCTTCCGGAACTCGGCCTCGTCGATGACCTCGACGCCGAGGGACTCAGCCTTGGTCAGCTTCGACCCGGCGTTCTCGCCCGCGACCACGAAGTCCGTCTTCATCGACACGCTCGAGGCCACGCGCGCGCCCGCCTCCTGCGCAAGCTCCGTGCCCTCCTCGCGCGACATGGTCGGCATGGTGCCGGTGAGGACGATCGTTTGCCCCGTCAGCGGACCGTCCTTCGGCTCCGTCACGGCCCGCTCGTCCGCCGTCCGGAGTCCGGCCGCCTTGAGCCGCCCGACGAGCGTCACGTTCTCCTGATCGTCGAACCACTCACGGACGGACGCGGCGATCTCCGGACCGATCCCGGGCACGTCGTCGATCTGGTCGACGGTCGCGGCCGTCAGCGCGTCGATCGAGCCGAACGCCGTGGCCAGCAGCTGCGCGACGTGCGTGCCCACGTGACGGATGTTCAGCCCGACGAGCAGCCGCCACAGCGGACGATCCTTGGAGCCCTCGATCTGCGTGAGCAGGTTCGTGATCGACTTCTCCGCGAACCCGTCGAGCTGTTCGAGCTGTTCGGTCGTGAGCGTGTAGATGTCGGCGGGGTCCTGGACGAGCCCCTTCTCGACGAGCGCCCACAGCGTCTTGTACCCGAGGCCCTCGATGTCCATGGCGCCCCGTCCCGCGAAGTGGAACAGCCACTCCTGTCCCTGGCTCGGACAGCCGGCCTTGTTGGGACAGCGGTGGTCCGCCTCTCCCTCCCGTCGAACGAGCGGGGTCCCGCACGAGGGGCAGGTCTTCGGCATCTTCCACTTCCGCGCACTCTTCGGCCGCTTGGCGAGCACGGGCCCGACGATCTCGGGGATCACATCGCCGGCGCGCCGCACGATGACCGTGTCCTTCTCGCGAACGTCCTTGCGTCGCACCTCGTCCTCGTTGTGGAGCGTCGCGGTCGTGATCGTGACGCCACCGACGAACACCGGCTCCAGGACCGCGAACGGCGTGACCTTCCCCGTACGCCCGGTGTGCACGTCGATCTTCTTCAGCAGCGCGGTCCGTTCCTCCGGCGGGAACTTGAACGCGATGGCCCAACGCGGCGCGTGCGACGTGGCGCCGAGCTCCCGCTGCAAAGCGGTCTGATCCACCTTGATCACCGCGCCGTCGATCTCCCAATCGACAGAGTGCCGGTGCTCCTCCCAATGTTGGAGGAACGCCTCGACCTCGGCGATCGAGTCCACGGCGGTCGTGGTGGGAGGCACGGGGAACCCCGCGGAGCTCGCCCACGCCAGGAACCCCAGGTGCGAATCGAACTCGATCCCCTCCGCGGCGCCGAACGAATGCACCCACAGCCGGAGCGGTCGCGAGGACGTCACCTTCGGATCCTTCTGCCGCAGCGACCCCGCGGCGGCGTTGCGGGGGTTGGCGAACGGTCGTTGCTCGTTGGCGGTGAGCTCCTCGTTCAGGCGTTCGAACGCCTTCACCGGGAAGTACATCTCGCCGCGGACCTCGATCAACGCGGGCGGATCCTTCAGGAGCAGCTTGGGCGGTACGCCGCGGACCGTGCGCACGTTGGCCGTGATGTCCTCGCCCGTGATGCCGTCGCCGCGCGTGGCCCCCCGCACCAGCGCGCCGCGCTCGTACGTGAGGGCGCATGCCACACCGTCGATCTTCAGCTCACACGCGAACCGGGCGGCGTCCGCGATGCGTTTCTCCACGCGGGCGTTCCACGCCTCCAGCTCCTCGAACGAGAACGCGTTGTCGAGCGAGAGCATCGGCGCCAGGTGCGACACGGGTGCGAACAGGTCGGCGGGAACGTTGCCCACCCGTTGCGTGGGCGAGTCGGGAGTGATGAGCTCCGGGAACCGGTCCTCGAGCGCCCGGAGCTGGCGGACGAGCTCGTCGTACTCCACGTCGGCGACCTCCGGGTCGTCGAGCACGTGGTAGCGGTAGCTGTGGTGGTTGATGAGCTCGCCCAGCTCTTCGACGCGCAGCTTCGCCTCGGCGAGCTCACGCTCTTCGGGCCGGCTCACGGACGCGCGATCTCCACGCCTCCGGCCACACCGATCTCCGCGCCGACGACGACCACGCCGCCGCGAACGCCCGGCACCTGTTGGAGGTATCGGAGCGCCAGCTTGAACCCGTCCTCCTTTGGCAGGAGCGCCTGCACGCCCGCGGCGGCCGCGTCGGCCAGCATGCAGGAGGTCGCGAGCACCGCCAGACCGTCGGGGCCGCCTCCGTGGAGGCCGCGGCCGAGCGTCGTGGAGACCCCCACCCCGCCTTTCACCGGTTCGACCGCGACGGCGATCGGCTCGCCGCCGTGTCGACGCACGGCCAGACGCATCCGTTTCCGCGTCTGGATGAAGTAGTCGCCATCGCACGACACGGTCACCTCGGAGAGGGACCCCGCCAGGAAACGGCCGACCTGATCGGTCACCGCGCCGCGGAACGTGAACATCGGACCGACCCCGGCCACCTTCGACGCGGCGATCATCTCGCGAACGATTTCGGGTGCGTCCTCCGGAACGCGCCGCAGCGGCCGCTTGGACCGGCGGAACTCGGGGTTCCTGAGCGCGTACGACTGGATCTGCTCCCAGAACGACAACGCCTGCGCCCGCGACTCCTCCGCGAAGTCGTCGGAGGCCGTGATGTGCAGGGTGAGATCCTCCACCTGGATGTCGAAGCTCTTCGTCTTGCGACGCAGCAGCTTCAAGGGAGCCTCGACCTCCTCACGCGGACCCGGAAGCTCCGATGATAGTCGGAGCGTCCGACCGGCTCCCGACGTCAGCGGAGCGCTTCGACGATGCGCCCGCCACCCAGCAACTCGTCGCCGAGGTACATCACCACGCTCTGACCCGGCGCCACCGCGTGCTGCGGGCTGCGGAACTCCACCCTCATGCGATCGGCGCCGAGCGGCTCGATCACGGCCGCCACGTCGTCCCCCCGGTAGCGGATGCGCACCGACGCCTCGAACGGTCCGTCGTCGGGGGCGTGTCCGGTCACCCACGAGACGCGATCGGCCGTGAGCCCTCTTCGCGAGAGCAGCTCCTGCGGACCGACCACCACGCGGTTCGCGGCGGCATCCACCTCGAGGACGTAGCTGCGCTGGCCGGTGGCCACCCCCAATCCGCGACGCTGCCCGACCGTGAATCCGAACGTCCCGTCGTGCGTCGCGACCGCCCGGCCGTCGGCGTCGACGACCTCGCCCTCGCGAACCAGCTGCGGCGCCGTCGACCGGACGAACGCGCCCGCGTCGCCCGA
>JBBQVZ010000150.1:0-6949 GCA_038211015.1 Actinomycetota bacterium
GCCCCGGATCTTCGCCCCACTCGAGCAGGGCGAGTCGCTGAACTCCCGGATACACCAGGGCATGGGTTTGGGCCTCGCGATCGCACGGATGTCGGCCCGGGCCATGGACGGCGACGTCGTCCTGGAAGCGACCGGGCCGGACGGCTCCACGTTCACGTGGCTCGTTGCCGGGGAGCGAGTTGGCGAATCGCTCACTTGAAGCGACGCATGTGCACGTTCAGCAGGAGCCCGGCCGCGAGGAAGTTCGCGAGCATCGCCGACCCGCCATAGCTCACGAACGGCAGCGGGATCCCCGTGATCGGCATGATCCCTAAGACCATGCCGACGTTGACGAACATCTGGATGGCGAGCATCGAGGCGACCCCTGCGGCCACATACGTCCCGAACGGATCCTTCGATAAGTACGAGATGCGGATCGCGCGCCAGATCAGGGTCGCGAACAACATCAGCACGAACGCCGCGCCCACGAAGCCGAACTCCTCGCCCACCACGGTGAAGATGAAGTCGGTGTGCTGCTCCGGTACGAAGTCCAGGTTGGTCTGCGTCCCGCCCAGGTAGCCGCTGCCGAACAACCCGCCCGCCCCGATCGCGAGCTCGGCCTGCTTCCGGTTGTAGTTCGTCGCGTCCGTCGAGTTCTGCGGATCCAGGAACCCCGTGAGCCGTTGGATCTGGTAGTCCTGGATCACGTTGAGCTGGAACGCGAGCGACACGAGCACGATGGACGTGAGCGCCAGCGCCAAGAGATGTCGCGACCGCGTCCCCGCGACGACCAGGATGCCGACCACGATCGCGACCAGGACGATCGTTGTCCCGATGTCGGGCTGGATGAAGACGAGCATCATCGGGATCACGGACACGATGCAGATCCGCAGGACGTCGGACAGCATCGGCTCCGACGTGCGGAGCTCGGACAGCATCGCCGCGAGCATCAGGATGAGCGCGATCTTCGCGAACTCAGACGGCGTTAGCTGGAACCCGGCGAACTGGAACCAGCGTTGGGCTCCGTTGGCCGTCGACCCGATGCCGGGCACCCGGACGAGCACCAGCATCAGCACCGTCGCCACGAAGATGAATCCGGCATAGACCTTGAAGAACCGGTAGTCGACGGTCGCGATGACCAGCAACAAGAGGATGCCGAGGATGAGCGCCGCCACCTGCTTCTTCACATAGATCGTGGGGTCCTCGCCCAACGCCTCCAACCCCCGGTGCGTGGATGAGTAGATCGAGAGGATCCCCACGATTGACAGCGCGGCGGTCGTGATCAACAGGACGGGGTCTAGGTGACGGATGGGCCGTCGCTCGCTGGCGAAGGTGCGTCCCGCGACGAGATCCATCAGTCAGTCGACCCCCCATCCACCACGCCGCCGCTGTCGATGCCGTACAGACCCTCGATGATCTGGCGGACGATGGGAGCCGCCGACGTCGATCCGTGCCCGCCCTGTTCCACCATCGCGACGATCACGTACTGCGGGTTGCCCGCCGGCAGCATGGCGGCGAACCACGACGTGTCCTGGAACGGGGGGCGCTGGGCGGTACCGGTCTTGCCCGCGACCGGCACCTCCGAGAGCGGGAACCCGGCGAACGCCGTGGAGGCCGTCCCCCCCGGCTGGGTGACTTTGGTGAGGGCGTTCATCACGTAGTCGAGCTCCGCCTGCGAGTACGGGAGCGTTCGCTTGTTGCAGTGCCCGCTGACCGTATGAGTCGTGTCGCCGGCGGGATCCTCGAAGTGATCGACCACGTGAGGACGGCAGAGCTTCCCTCCGTTCGCGATGGCCGAGTACGCGACCGCCAGCTGCATCGGCGTGACCGTCACGAATCCCTGACCGATCGCCATCTGGATGTCGTCGCCCGGGAGCCAGCTCTGCTCGTCCGGGAGCAAGACGTCCGGGTGTTCGATGGCGAACTCCTCCTTCCAAGTGGGGTCGGGGATAAGGCCGGACGTCTCCAGCGGCAGATCGAGCTTCGTGGCGGTGCCGAACCCGAACTGCTGGAGGCTGTCCTGGAGCAGCGTGGCGTCGGGGCCGAGCTGGTCGGCGTTGTATCGATCGTAGAAGTCGGCGCCGAACTGATAGAAGACCGTGTCGCACGACACCTTCAGCGCTGTGTCGACCGAGATCGTGCCGAGGTTCGCGGTGGTCCAGTTGTGGAACACGGTCGTCGTGTCGCCGGGATACACGTACTCCGGCGGGCACGAGTAGTAGCTGCCGAAGTTCGCGATGCCGTGCTGCTCCGCGGCCAACGCGATGAACGGCTTGAACGTCGATCCCGGGGCGAAGGAAAGCTGCGTCGCGCGGTCGAGCATCGGCGACCCCGAGTGTTCGCCGTAGAGGGTCTCGAGCTGTTTCTTCGACGGGCTCCGCACGAACCACGAGGGATCGAACGTGGGCCACGACGCAAGCGCCTTGATCCCACCGGTGGTCGGGTCCATGACGATGACCGCTCCGGAGTTCGCCTTCAGGTAGGCCGGCGGGTCCTGGGTGTCGTCGAAGAGCGTGCGTGTGTGCTCGATCCCGTCACTCAACGCCTGCTCGGCGATCCGCTGTGTGTCCAGGTCGAGCGCGAGCACGAGGTTGCTGCCGGGAACAGCAGGCTCTTCGCCGAGCACACGAACGATCTCCTGGTTCGAGTTCACCAGGTATTTCTGCCGGCCCTTGCGGCCCACAAGGACTCGCTCGTACTGCTTCTCGAGACCGGTCTTCCCCACGAGGTCGTTCACCCCGTAGTCCTTGTATCGCTTGTCGACGATCTCGTCCGCGCCGATCTGCCCGACCACGCCCAGGACGTGGGCCGCCATCGTGCCGTTCGGATAGTCCCGGACCGCGGCGGGAACGACCTCGACACCGGGGAACTCGTCCTCGTGCTCGGAGAGGTAGAAGCTGATGTTCTTGTCCACGTCGTACGCGACGGGTTTCGACTGATAGTCGTAGTAGTCCTTGTCGTCGAGCCCTCTGCGGATCTCCTTGACGGGGATCCCGAGGACGTCGGACAGACGCAGGAGCTCTCCCTCCGCGTCGTCGCCGAGCTGATCCTTGGTCACCCGGACCTCGAGCGAGATGCGGTTCAGAACCAACGGCCGGTGGCGATCGTCGTAGATGCGCCCACGCGTCGCGTCCTTGTCCACGAACCGAGCAGACTGACGGTCGATGCTCTCTCTCGCCGACGCCGGAGCCAGCACCTGCAGGAACCACAGTCGCGTCGTGAGCGCCGCGAACATGAACGCCACGAGGATCGCCAAGACTTTGAGCCGAGAGGTCGATCTCTCCATCTAGAAGCGCACCACCCGTCGGGGTCGAGATCGTTCGAAGATACGCCGAAGCACCGGATAGACGAGCGGGGTCAGCACGGCGCTGTAGAGCGCGGACAGGAGCGCGACCCGGAGCAGGGACAACAGCGGGTCGTCGAGCTGCCCCAGCAGGAACGAGACGATCTCGTAGAAGATCACGCCGCCGAACGTGCCGAGCGCGACGAGGATGGTCGGCAACAGTGGGGACGGCGAGACGATGTACTGCCGGGCCAGGCCCACGGTGTATCCCAGCAGGGTGAGCGTGAGTGCCGTGATGCCCTTCGGTTGATCGAGGAGGAAATCCTGCGCCATCCCCCCGGCGAACCCGATCACCGCGCCCTCGTTCGGTCCTTCCAGGATGGCCATCAGGATGGTGACGACGTACAACAGCTCGGGTCGCACCCCCAAGAGCTTGATCTGCGAGAAGACGGTGGACTGGAGGAGGAGTGCGGTCACGATCACGGCGCCGAGCGCCAGCGTCCGTCGAAGCACGCCTAGCCTTCGCCCCGCGACGTCTGCAACACCAACACGAACTCCAGCGACGAGAAGTCGATGGCCGGTCGCACCGTGACGAACTCCTGCAGACCGTCCGTGCCGGGGATCACCTGCGAGACCTGTCCGATCACCAGTCCTGGCGGGTACAGGCCCCGCTGACCGTTCACCTCATAGCTCTGCGTCACCACCGTCTCGTTGCCCTCCACCGACGTGCCGGGGGTCACCAGGCTCATGCGAAGGTCGCCCTCGCCTTGGCCCTCGACCTGACCGGTCTCATGCGACACGGAGAGCTTTCCGGCGACGGTCGAGTTGCGGTCGATGATGAGCTCGACCTCGGCCGAGATCGCGCTGACCCTGGTCACCCTCCCGACCAGGATGGGCGCCTGCTCCGACCCCGTCACCACCGGTTGATCTCTCTCGATGCCGCTGTCGGATCCCCTGTTGATGGTGATCGTGTACCGGAAGTTCGACACACCGTTCGCGATGACGACCGCGGGGACCGACGTCGGCGTCAGGCTCTCCTCCAAACCTAACAATTGGGACAGCTGTTCGATCTGACTCTGCTGATAGGTTCCCGCCGCGATCTCCGCGAGCGCGGCATCAAGCTCGGCCTGCAGCTGGCGGTTCTCGTCCTCGAGCGAGGGCAGGTGGACCAGGCCGCTGAAGAAGTCTCCGATGGGCCGTGTCACCGTCGTCACCGCCTCCTGGAGCGGCGCCATGGCCGCGAGCGCGGTACGACCGAGGCCCGCGAGCGGACCGTTCTCGCCCTCCCGATAGTCGAGCGTGATGACGGCGAGCGAGATCGACACGAGGACGACGACCAGGAGCCGCGTGCTTCGGGGGTGCTGCCGGGAGACCACGGAGGCTACCGCCGGGAGGGGCTCACCAGGACCCGCTGCAGCACCTCGAACTCCTCCAGGCACTTGCCCGAGCCGAGCACGACGGCTTGCAGCGGGGCATCGGCGATCCGGACCGGCATGCCGGTCTCGTGTCGCAACCGCTTGTCCAAGCCGCGCAGGAGCGCGCCACCGCCCGTGAGGATGATGCCGCTATCCATGATGTCGGCGGAGAGCTCCGGAGGTGTTCGATCGAGCGTGGTCTTGATGGCGTCGATGATGGCGTTCACCGGCTCCTCGATCGCGCGGCGGATCTCCTCCGCGCTGATCGTGATGGTCTTCGGGAGCCCGCTGATCAGGTCGCGGCCCTTGATCTCGGCGACGAGCTCCTCGGGCATCGGGAACACCGACGCGATCGCGAGCTTGATAGCTTCCGACGTCCGCTCGCCCAACAACAGCGAATACTCCTTCTTCACGTGCTGGATGATCGCCTCGTCCAACTCGTCGCCGCCGATGCGGATGCTCGTCGACGTCACGATGCCCCCGAGCGAGATGACCGCCACCTCTGTGGTTCCACCGCCGATGTCGACGACCATGTTGCCGGTCGGCTCGTGGATGGGGAGCCCCGCGCCGATCGCGGCCGCCATGGGCTCCTCGATGATGTACGCGCGACGGGCCCCTGCCGCGATGGTGGCTTCTTCGACCGCGCGCTGCTCCACCCCGGTGATACCGGAGGGAACGCAGACGACCACGCGCGGCTTCGCGAGGAGCCGACGCTTGTGCACCTTCTGGATGAAGTAGCGGAGCATCTTCTCGGTCACGTCGAAGTCGGCGATGACCCCGTCCTTCAACGGACGGACGGCCTGGATATGGCTCGGCGTGCGGCCGATCATGCGCTTGGCTTCGGACCCGACGGCGAGCACGGCTCCGCTAAGGGTGTTGATCGCCACCACGGAAGGTTCGTTCAGGACGACGCCACGACCACGCACGTACACGAGCGTGTTCGCCGTCCCGAGGTCGACCGCCATATCGCGACCAAGGAACCCGAGCACCCCCTCCGTCCCCTGTTGACGGGACGTGGGGGAAGAGGATCGTTGGAGACCATCGGCCATGGGCTCAGTGGCCATTCAACAGGAGTCGCTCGGTCGTGGCAACCTGTGCGGGTGCTCAACATCGACAAGACCTCAGCGGTCCTCTTCCCCGGGCAGGGCTCGCAATTCCCCGGGATGGCCGATCCCTGGACGGAGGATCCGGCAAGCAGGAAGGTCCTAGACGAGGCGTCAGAGGCCATGGGGCGCGATATCGCCGATGGCTGCCGGGACGACGCGTCGCTCGCCACGACCGAGTTCGTGCAACCGGCGCTGCTCGCCTGCGCAGTGGCGGCGTTCCGCGTGCTCGAGTCCGAAGGGGTCGTGTTCGGAGGCGCTGCGGGCCACTCGCTCGGCGAGTTCGCGGCGCTGGTGGCCGCGGGAGTCATCGGCCTGGTCGAGGCGCTCGATATCGTCGTGATCCGGGGCCGGGCGATGCAACGCGCCGGCGAGGAACGGCCTGGGACCATGACCGCGCTGCTCGGCGTCGACGCGTTGCAAGCGGCCGCGCTCTGCGACGAGGTGCGCGACGACGACGTCTTGGTCGTCGCGAACGAGAACTCGCCGGTGCAGGTCGTGATCTCGGGGTCCATCCCCGCGATCGAGCGAGCGGAAACGCTTGCGAAGGAACGGAGGGTCCGCTCTGTCCGACTGAACGTCGTCGGCGCGTTCCATTCGGCGTTGATGGAGCCCGCCGTCGCGCCGATCGTGGATCGGCTGGCCTCCATAGACTTCGGCACGCCGCGGTTCCCGATCGCCGAGAACGTCGCCGGCGCGCTGGTGGACGATCCCGATGAGTTGCGCGCGCTCCTCGGCCGCCACGTCGTGTCACCGGTTCGATGGGAGTCGTGCGTGCGGGCGCTGTCGGAGGCCGGCGCGACGGTGTTCGTCGAGGCCGGGCCGGGCGACGTGTTGACCAAGCTCGCGAAGCGCGTGGTCCCCGAGGCGACGACGGTGGTGGTCGGTTCCCCCGAAGCCGCGGCGGCGCTCGCGAACGGGTGAGGGTCGCTCGTGGAACTACCGGTCCGAAACGCTGCACGGCATACCTCGAACGACGAGGGTGAGCGTCCCTTGGACCGAGCACCCGCTGTGGTGTCGAGCCGGGCACGCTATCCTCGGCGCGTGACCCGACATGCCACCATCGCCGGCGTCGGCTCCTTCCTGCCCGACAACCGGATCCCGAACTCGTACTTCGAATCGCTGGTAGACACCAGCGACGAGTGGATCGTGGAGCGGACGGGCATCCG
>JBBQVZ010000151.1:0-6914 GCA_038211015.1 Actinomycetota bacterium
GGGTGGACTCGAACCACCGACCGACGGATTATGAGTCCGCTGCTCTGACCGACTGAGCTACCGCCCCTCGGGGAAGGTTGCAGGTCGCATTATGCGGGCTCGAGCCGTAGGGTCCCGCCCTCGCGGACCAGCCGGCCGAACAGCGCCGGTGGCACATGTGCGGTCGCGAGGGTCATCTCCTCGGCCATCGTCTCCAGTTGCCCTGACGCCTCGAGCGGGGCGATCTCCTCCGCGAACTCCCGGATGTCGTCCTCATCCTCGGAGCTCCGAGCCCAGGCGACGTCGGCCTCGTGGAGGTGGTAGCGAGCGTTCGAGAACAATGGGATGAACCCGTCATCCGTCCGCACGGTGTTCCACCCGATGTGGTCGGAGTGAACGTGCGTGAAGATCACGTGGTCGATCTCCGCCGGCGAGACGCCGATCGTCTCGAGCTGGGCGGGGAGCGTGCCCGATACCCCCAGCCATCGACCGAACGCCGAATCGATCGAACCCACCCCCGTGTCGATCAACGCGATGCCGTCGGTCGTGCGGACCAGGAAGCAGTGGTCGCGGAAGCGCCAGGAGTCGGCGGTGAAATCGTCGGGGAACCGCTCGCCGAGCGTCTCGGTCCCTCCGGGTGGAGGATCACCGCGATCGAACGTCTCCCCCAGCGACATCAATGTGTCGATGTCGAGGATCGCAACGATCTCGACATCCCCGATGATCAAGCTCCCGGCAGACATCGCATGAGCGTACGCGCGTGGAGGTCGCGGGTGGTGTCCCATCTGACCAGATCGCCACCGACGCCGTCTGTCGTCTTGTGTATCGGGTCCGATGCGCGTACCCTCTAGTTAGGAATGCCCGAGTTGGTCGGCGTTCCGGATGTGGCTCATACCCTCGGCCTCCTTGCGGCGACCGCCGCGCGACATGGATCACGACGGAGGCCCATGTGCTACCACGACACATACGACCCGATCACCTCGCCATGAGTGACTACCGGCGCGAGGAAGCCATCAACGAGACGCGATCGCGTCAAACCAACGAATGGATCGAGGCGGCGAACGATCGGTTCGGCGCCGACAACCCCATGGACGAGTACCGGTGCGAGTGCAGCGACCTGATGTGCGCCGATGTCGTGAGCCTCACGCGCGTCGAATACGAGGCCGTGCGTGCGGACGGGTTGCGGTTCCTCATCGCCCCACGCCACGAGAATCCAGAGCTCGACGGCCTCATCATCGAGCACGACCGCTACTCGATCGTGGCGAAGCTCCCGGGTGAGCCGGCGAGGATCGCGCTCCGCTCCGATCCGCGGAAGGGCTGATCACTCGAGATCGTCGGAACGTCCCTGCGCTCCCGGTCGCGATGTGCCGGGTAAGAGCGCGCGTGTCGACACGACCTCCTCTGCCAGATCGACCATCTTCCGGTTGTGCCGGCGGGCGTGGTCGCGCAACATATTGAAGGCAGCCTGTTCGTCGATCCCGTGACGCTCCATCAGGATGCCCTTCGCTCGCTCGGTGACGGCACGGCGCCCGAACGCGCCTTCCAGGTTGTGATACTCGGCGAACCGCCTGAGCACGATGTCGATGGAACTCTGCAACTCCTCCGGGTCGTGGCCATCGGCGATGTACGCGAAGATGCCCCGCTTCGCAGCTTCATTGATGAACGCGCGATCCTGCACGTCCAGGATCGCGATCACCGGACACGCCGCTTCCTTCACGATCCTGTCGATCGACTGCAACGCCTGGGGCTCCGAGTCGGGGCCGACGATCACGATCGCAACGTCGGGTCGCGCCTCGATGGTCGCTCGCCCCACGTCGACGATCCCGATCGTGCGCTCGATGACCTGGTGACCGATCTTGGTGACCGCCTCGGTCACCTGCGCGAGTCGACCCGCCCGCTCATGGGCGATCAGGATCAGGAGAGGTCGGTCCGATTCCACGCTCATCGTTCCGAGGAGATTATAGGACGTTTCGAGGAGATTGTATGCCCTGAAGACACATCCGCGAAAGGTACGAGAACACGAACGCCAGAGGCCGTGGCCATTGACTTCCGGCGCATCCTGGGAATAGTCTTTCAGCCGGTTCACGGGCCTCAGCCGCTTGGCCCTCCGGTCGTAGATCCCGGCCTTCAGATCCGAGCCAGCCCAAGAACTCGGTTGGCATGGCCCCCGGGAGGCCGGCCGATGACGTCCCATCTGAGTATCGGCGAATCGCTCACCGTCCTCGCCGAGGTCGCTGGCGTAGCGCTCGCTGGACTCGACGACGATCAACTCGACATCGTGGCGCTGCGCTTGGTCGTCGAGGCCGACGACGCCGCAGTGCTCACCCATTTCGGACCCATCGTCGACGAGGTCCGGCAGGCATGACCGCCGAGGTCATCCCCGAGGATCGCCTCTTCAAGCGGATCAACGCAGGCGATGCCCAGAGCCTCCGACGACTGTTCAGCCGGCACGCCCCGCTGACCGTCGCGCTCATCGCGCATCTTGTCGGACGGTCCCAGGCGCAGGACATCGTGCAGGAGACGTTCCTCCTGCTCTGGCGTCGGCGCTTGCACGCACCGGATGAGGGGTCCGTCCAGAGCTGGCTCGTCGCGACCGCGCACCGTCGCGCGGTCGAGATGGTCCGACGAGGAGAAGCGCTGTCGCGCGGACCCACGCCGGGTGCGCTCCGCACGATCGTCGACGCCGGAGCGACACCGGGGATGGTCGAACCCAACACGCGCGCGCGCCAGGCCGTCGTGCTCCACGCATTGATGGCGCTTCCCGCGGATGAACGGGCTCCGATCGAGCTGATGTACTTCCGCGGCCTGTCTCGGCGTCAGATCGCCGAACGACTCGACGTGTCGCTCTCGGAGCTTCGGGTCCGATCCACGGACGGTCTCCGGCGGCTCGATCAGGCGCTGCGCTCCTCTGGCTTGTACGGATCGACCGCCGAGATCATCTCGATCCCCTCAGCCGAGGATCCGCGCGCCCCGATAGCCGGCAGGAAGCTCGCTCCCGCGCGTGAACCGGAACGGGTCGAAGTCCTCGAGCCGAGGATCCAGCTCCGAAGAACCTGAGACCAGGTCGGCCACGTGCTTGCCGAGCGCCGGCGCGAGCTTGAATCCGTGCCCGCTCGTTCCCGCGTCGACGAACACGTTGGGCGCAACCTCGCCGATGACCGGCTGCCAATCGGGGCTGACGTCGTACAGGCTCGCCCAGCCGCCGTGAGCCTCCGATCGCTCCAACTGCGGGACGCGGCGAACGACCGCCTCGGCGAGTCGCCGGACCTCCTCCTCGCGGATCTCCTGGTCGAAGTCGTCGGGGTCGGCCTGCGGAGCCGCATGCACCGGTCCCACCAGGTACAGGTCTTCACCCTCCGGCCGGAAGTAGTAGCCGCCGATCAGATCGCCGTGCGCGGGTGTCGGCTCGGCCCCCGCCCATCTGAACGTCGCCACGACGTGGCGCTCCACCGTGAGCGGTAGATCCGCCCCCACCTGTGCCGCGAGCGGTCCGGTCCACGGCCCCGCGGCGATCAGCACGCGACCGCACGACGTCTGCGCTCCGTCGTCGCAAGTCACCACGACCCCTCGCTCCGAGGGTTCCAGCTTCACGACCTGCACACCCATCCTTCCCACCGCTCCGAGCTCGATCGCACGGCGGAACAACCCTTCGGTCGTCGCGTGCGGGTCCGCGTATCCGGCGTCGCGTTCGAGCGCCACGACCCCGATCCCATGACCGTCGAACGATGGGTACTCCTGGACGAACCGTCCCGGGTCGAACAACGCCGTGGCGATCCCGAGTTGGTTCAGCCGGTCCGCGGACGCCTCCACGTCGTCCACGTCCTCCGGTGGATGCAGGAACAACATGCCGGTCCTGCGGAATCCGGCGTCGACACCGGTGAGCTCACGGAAACGCGCCATCATCACCATGCTGTCGCGCGCGGCTGTCGCCAGGAACGTGTTCGTGTAGTAGGCGCGACACACGGCACTCGAACGACCGGTCGGACCACCTGCCGGCGTCCACCGTTCGAAGATCACCACGTCCAGCCCTCTCGACGCCAGGTGGAAGGCCGCCGAGGCGCCGTGGACACCGGCGCCGACGATCCCGATGTCGAACGTCTCCATGCGGGTCAGGCGGGGGTCTCGGGGTTCTCGAGGCTCCCGATCCGCCGAGCGAGGACCGGCAGCATCGCGACCGCGATGTCGGGCTCCGCCTCCAGGATGGCCGAGAAATCCCGTCGCGCCACCGCCAGGCACCGCACCGGCGTGGACGCCTGAACGCGCGCCGTCCGGGTGAGCCCTGGGCCCAGGATCGCCAGCTCTCCGAAGAACTCCCCCGGCCCGAGCGTGACGTTCCCGCTGCGGGGCAGCTCGACCGAGACGGTGCCTTCCTCCAGGATGAACATGCCCGATCCTTCCTGGCCGCGTTCGGTAAGGACGTGCCCGGCGGGCGCCTCGAACTCCGTGACGACCGCGCCCACGCGAACGAGCGCCTCGTCGTCGAGATCGGCGAAGATGGGGATGGCGCGGAGCTTCGCAACCAGGGTTCCGTCCATCGCAGCAGCGTACCCGGCAGCCCATCTGCCGCGCACACCTTCGCGATTTGGGAGGATGGCGCCGTGAGCGGGTCGGGGGTTCGAGCGTCGTGACCGGGTTCCGCACGGAATCCGACAGCATGGGCGAGGTCCAGGTCGAGGCCACCCGCTATTGGGGTGCACAGACCGAGCGGTCGCTCCACCACTTCTCGATCGGCGACCCCTCCTCCGAACGCATGCCGCTCGAGGTCGTTCACGCGCTGGGAGTGCTGAAGAAGGCTGCGGCCATGGTGAACCAGGGCGACGGACACCTCGACCTCGAGCTCGCGAACCTCATCGTCGCCGCGGCCGACGAGGTCATCGACGGGACGCTCGACGAGCATTTCCCGCTGTTCGTGTGGCAGACCGGTTCCGGCACGCAGACCAACATGAACGTCAACGAGGTCGTCTCGAACCGCGCGATCGAGATGGCCGGAGGCGAGATGGGCTCGAAGTCGCCGGTCCATCCGAACGATCACGTGAACATGTCGCAGTCCTCCAACGACACGTTCCCGACCGCGATGCACATCGCGGCGGCTGAGACGATCGTTCGCCGCCTGCTACCGAGCGTCATGGCGTTGCGGGACGCGCTGGCGGCGCGTGCAGAGGAGTTCGCCGACATCGTGAAGATCGGGCGGACACACTTGCAGGACGCCGTCCCCCTCACGCTCGGCCAGGAGTTCGGCGGGTACGTCGCCCAGCTCGACGCCGACATCCGGCGGATCGAGCTCACGCTCCCCGGTCTGTACGAGCTGGCGATCGGCGGCACCGCCGTCGGCACGGGGTTGAACGCCCCACCGGGATTCGCCGAGGCGACCGCCGCGAAGATCGCGGAGCTCACCGGCTTGTCGTTCGTTTCGGCGCCCAACAAGTTCGCGGCGCTCGCGGCCCATGACGCCCTCGTCTTCACATCCGGCGCGCTCGCGACGCTGGCGGCGTCGCTCATGAAGATCGCGAACGACATCCGGCTGCTGGGGTCGGGGCCGCGGAGCGGGTTGGGCGAGCTGATCCTTCCCGAGAACGAGCCCGGCTCGTCGATCATGCCGGGCAAGGTCAACCCGACGCAGTGCGAGGCCATGACGATGGTCGCGTGCCAGGTGTTCGGCAACGACGCCGCCGTCACGTTCGCCGGCTCCCAGGGGAACCTGGAGCTGAACGTCTTCAAGCCGGTCATGATCCGCAACCTTCTGCACTCCACAAAGATCCTGGCCGACGTCTGCGGCACGTTCCGCGAGTTCTGCGTGGAAGGTCTGCAACCGAACAGGGAGCGGATCGATGATTTGGTGCATGGCTCGCTCATGCTCGTGACGGCCTTGACCCCGAAGATCGGCTACGACAACGCGGCCTCCATCGCGAAGAAGGCGCACCACGAGGGGACGACCCTCAAGGAGGCGGCGCTGGCGCTCGGTCTCCTCACTGAGCAGGAGTACGACGACGCCGTTCGCCCGGCGAAGATGGTCTAGGACCGAGCGAAGTCCAGCTGGAACTCGATCGTCCCGCACGGATACCCTACGTGTTCCTGAACGACCGTTCAGTCCTGGAGGGAATCGCGCAGGATTCCGAAAACCGGGGCGCCGACGGGCGCGTACCCTTTGTGGAGAGAGAGGGGGGTGCATGACCCTGTCCGACGGTGTCTCACCGAGCCCGCACCTGCAGCGCCGCATCCGCGAGGTGCAGGTCTTCCTCGAAGAGAACTTGGACCGAGACGTCGATCTGCGGACGATCGCTCGGGAGGCATCGCTCAGCCCCTACTACTTCACCAGGCAGTTCACCGCGTACGTCGGAGTGCCGCCGTATCGCTACCTGATCGGGCTGAGGATCGAGCGCGCGAAGGATCTCCTCCGCGGGTCGGAGCTGACCGTCACGCAGATCTGCCATCGCGTGGGGTTCAACTCGCTCAGCCATTTCACGACGACGTTCCACCAGCACACCGGCCTCAGCCCGTCCGTGTACCGGCGCCGCAAGGACTGGGAGCAGGAGGCGTTCCGCTTCGGCCCGATCACCGACCGTCTGGTGCACCAGCCGAACAAGCGGATGAGCCTGTAAGAAGGACGGCAGGCCCGGGGTCCCACCGAGAGAGGTGTGGCTCTTGACCGGTGGAGCCCCGGGCCCTTCCGGTCGCCGCGGCTGGAACCGAAGTTCCTGCCGGGGGTACCGACTGATGCGACGACCGCGCCCACCTATTCCTACGCCCCTCACCCCCGCCGTTCCTTTCGGCTCCTTGCCGAGAGCTTGCGACTTCGTGCGAGGCACGCGGTCGAGTAGGGGGGGGGCCCCCGCGCTGGGGGGGGCCCACCCCCCGGTTGTGGAGGCAGCCCTGGAGGCGGGCCGGCGGGGGGGGGGGGGGCCCCGCCCCCGGGGGGGCCGCGGGTGTGTGGCGGG
>JBBQVZ010000152.1:0-6910 GCA_038211015.1 Actinomycetota bacterium
GGAGAGGGTCTTCACGAGCACGAGTCGGTCGCCTTGGGTACGGAGCTGGTCGCTCACCGCTTCGATCAACGCTCTGCCGATGCCGCGCCGACGATCGCGGGCGTGCACGGCCAACCACGAGATCTCCGGGGTTGGAGGGTAGGGACGGCGACCGTCAGGAAGCCGGTCACCGAGCCGTCGACCTCCGCGACAAGACCGGGTTGGGTCCGCACAGCCTCGGCGCACTCACGGATCCCGTCTTCCATACCGAACCAGGCGGGCAACGAGGCGATGATCCCATCGCACGAGACCGCGTCGGTATCCGGGTCGAGTGAACGGATCACGGCCCGACGATAGCCGCGGTCGCCTGCCGGGGCACAGGGGTCCGTAGCCGAGCTCGGTGACGTGCGTCACGTTCCAGCGGGATTCCAGTGCCCTGCGTCGGGCCTGCGAGGGTGCGAGCTCAGCGTGCGGCCATGGACACCAAGCGCCGCATCGCAAGCCGCTTCACCGCCACCTCGCTTTCGATCGTGGCATGCGTCTTTCTCCTGGGAGCGTGGGCTCAGCCATCGGCAGCCGGAACGCACATCGTGATCCATGGAGGCGACGCCGCGCAGGCACGGTCGGTCGAGTGGGCGGTGGGGCGATATCGCGCGGCAGGCCTGCAAGGCATGCCTGAGCTGGACGTCTACCTCCACACTCCCCGCGAGGCGTGCGGCGGCTACCTCGGCACGTTCGAGCAGGGTCGGATCGATCTCTGCACCGGGGAGTCCTCCGAGCTGTACGCGCGGAAGTTCGCGCTGCACGAGTTGGGACACGCCTGGGTGAAGGCGAACCTGAGCGACGCGACACGAGAACGGTTCCTCCGTTTCCGGGATCTCGCGGCCTGGAACGACTGGAGCATCCCGTGGAAGGAGCGGGGCACCGAGCAGGCCGCAGAGATCATCGTGTGGGGGATCGGCGAGGGCGAGATCTCCCCGCTCCTCCCGCTGCCCATCGACGACGATGATGACCTGCTGGCGGCCTACGTGATGCTCACCGGTCGCGCCCCGATCAACCCGGCCATCTGACCGGATCTTCGCGCCCGCGACTACGCCTGGCTCGGGCAGAGCGCGGCGAGATCGACGCCGTAGCCGAGCGGCGGGAACCCGCGGCACCCAAGGCTCGAGGAGAGCAGGAAGGGGATGGCACCGAAGAGGTCGACGGCGATCGGTACCTCATCGGTCGCGAGGCGGTCGGCGAGCGCCACGGCGGCCGAACGTCGCTCCGGACCCGTCAACCCACCAAGGGCAGCGACCTGCTCCGGCACGCCTTCCGGAAGCCATGAACGCGGTACGGCGAAGGACAGCAGGTCGAACAAGAAGCTCGCAGGATCCGCATAAGGAAGTTGATCACCCCCGCCGATCATGTCGATCGGCGCTCGCAGGGCCGAAGCGAGGTCGGCGAACTCCTGGATCTCCACGGTGATCCCGATCGGAGCGAGATTCGAACGCACGACCTCTGCCTCTTGACGAGCGCGGTCGTTCCCGGCGCCGATGCCGAAGACCGCGGTCACGGTCCGCCCGCCCATCAGGGAACGTGCTTCATCGACCCCAGACCCGTCCAGCGCGTAGAGTTCCTTGTCTTCGAACCCGGGCATCGCCGGCGACAGGAGCTGGTCCGTAGGAACGTTCCCCCAGATGGCGGCCAGTGTCTCCCGGTCGATCGCGAGCGCCGCGGCCCGGCGGACGTCTGGGTCGGAGAACGCGGGCCGGTTCGCGTTGAAGGCGAAGAAGCCGGTCACCGTGGTCGGCGCCGCGTAGTAGCGCAACGCCTCGCCGGACGCGTCCTCGGCTCCGTACTTCTGAGCCACCGGTCCGGTCGGGGTGAGCAACGGATCGAAGACGTGAACGATCCCGTCCCACGAGCCGCTCTCCACCAGGCCCACCGCGATGCCGGGGTCGATCCCTTCTCGCAGTGCGATCGCGTCGAAGGCGTGCGTTCGCGGGCCGGCGTAGTTCGGATTGGGCTTCAAGATCGCGTACTCGCCATCGAGGTGGTCGGCGATGTAGTAAGGACCGGCGGAGGGAACCGGCAGCGCCGCTCGATGCGGATAACCGGCGTAGGCTCCCGCGCCGCCCGCGATCAGCGGCGTGTGCGTCGGGACCGGGCAGAAGAACGGGATGGAGAGGCGCTCCACGAAGTCGGGCGCGGGCGCGATGAGCTCGACCGTGAGGACATCCCCGTCGGCTCGAAGGCCGGAGATGTGGTCGGCATCGCCATGACGGAACTCGCGCTCACCCTCGATGTCCCAGACGAAGAAGTGGCCGACGCCGCCGACATCCGGCGAGAGGGCACGCTCGATCGAATAGCGGAACGTCTCCGCCGTGACGGTTTCGTTCGATGGTGGGGAGAACCGGTATCCCGGACGGATCGTGAACGTGTAGGTTCGACCGTCGGGTGAGACATCGGGCATGGAGGCGGCGACCTCGGGTTGCAGATTCCACCCATCGGCCACCGGCGCATCCAGGTAGCTGAGGAGTTTGGCGCAGGTTGCAGCCTCAACCCAGGCCGGGAACCCCCCAACCATCATTGCCGTGTCGGGCGTCGCGAGTTCGCCGAGCGGCGCGAAGAATCTCGCGACCTTCCCGTCGAGTCCGTCGATCACGTCCTCATAGGTTCGTCCCGGGCCGAGCGTGACGATCAGGACGCCGGCGCCCGCCGCGACGCCCTGGACGGGATGCTCGAACCGGAACGTCCGGCGAGCGCCGGTCAACGCGTCGATCCCCGACACGGTGCCGACATCCGAGTTCGCGGCCCAGACGACGCCGTCGCTGTACGACCCGATGGTCGCGCCGGGACCGGAGACGGACGTTGCCACGACCTGGCCGCTCGGATCGACCTTGCAGACGACACCTTTCGTCGGATCTGCCGTCCATCCGAACCCTCCGCCCGCCACGGCGGCGCAACAGTTCGACGGCAGGACCAGCTCGGTCTTCGTGATGGCGTTCGTCCCGGGGTCGATCCGATTCACGCCACCGTCGCCCGTGAACCCCCCGAACGGCGACGTCCACCCCGCCGTCCACACGGACCCGTCCCCATACGCGATCGCCAGCGAACCCGGCAGATCGGCCGAATCGATGCTCGACCGCTCCGGTCGCGGGGTCGAGTCGCAGCGTGGCGTTCACCGAGGGCATCGTGACCCACAGAGAACCCTCGGCCACCACGACCCCGTACGTCCGATGCGGGAGGTCGAACCGATCGATCTCCCGCCGGAGATCGACATCGATCTTCACCAGGCTCGGACCGGTGATCCAAAGCGTGTTGCCGTCGACCGTGAAGGTCCCGACGTCCTGGAACGGAGAAGCGATCTGCGCAAGCACGGTTCCGCTTCCGGGATCGATCTCGACGAACGAGTTGGGGTCGAGGTTGTGTACCCAGAAGTGCCCGTCCGAGTAGAAGGCCTCGGCAGGCTGCCGGATCGCCGACGTCGGTATCGATGCCGTCGGTTCTCCTGTCGCTTGATCGACGATGGCGATCCCCGGCTCGAAGCTCGCTCGCGACGGCTCCTCTCCCACGACCTGGAGCAGCGCGGCGACGAGGACCACGACACCTACCGCGGCGACCACGCCGATCGCGATGCGCCGCCGCTTCCGCGATGACCCGCGATGCGATACGCGCCGGCGCCGGCCGGATCGATCGGTCGCTGGTTCGTCCGTTGGGCGGCCGAGAGCCGCGGAGGCATGCGACGCGAGCGCCCCCGCAGTCGCGAAGCGATCCTCCGGCCTCTTCGCCATCGCCTGCGCGATCACGTCGTCGACCTCGGCCGGCAGGTCGGGGCGCTCCGCGGTCAGTCGTGGTGGCGCCTCCATCAGGTGAGCGAACATCAGGGCAGCGTCGTTCTCGGCCGCATACGGCGGATGTCCCGCGAGGCATTCGAAGAACACACAGCCGAGCGAGTACACGTCGGTCCGCGTGTCCGCGATCTCGCCACGGAACTGTTCCGGCGCCGCATAGTCGAGCGTCCCCACGAACTGACCGGTTGCGGTGACGCCCGAATCACTCGCGGCACGTTTGGTGAGTCCGAAGTCGGTGAGGTAGGCGTGCGTGCCGGCCTCCGGCCCCGGGCGGACCGCGACGAGGACGTTCGCGGGCTTGACGTCTCGATGCACGAGCCCTTGTTCGTGAGCGGCATCGAGCGCCGCCGCGACCTGGCGAACGATCCCGGCCGCCTTCGCCGCGTCGAGCGGACCCTTCTCGCGGAGCAGGGTCCGAAGGTCGGTCCCTTCCACGTACCGCATCGCGATGAACAGCCGTCCGTCGGCTTCGCCCGCCTCGTAGATCGGGATCACGTTCGGATGGTCGATCGACGCGGCAAGGCGCGACTCGCGGACGAACCGCTCGCGGAATCGCGGGTCCTCCGCCAGCTGAACGGCGAGGAGCTTCAGTGCAACCTTCCGCCTCAAGCCCTTGTGTTCCGCGAGGTACACGACGCCCATGCCGCCGCGGCCCACGATCCGGTCGATCCTGTAGCCCGCGAACTCCTCGCCCGGCTCGAGATCGCCCTGGGACGGACGGACGATCGAGGGAGAGCCGGGCGCACGCGGGCCTCTCAGTTCGGGGTCCTGCCTCAGGATCTGCTCGTGAAGGCGTTGGAGCTCGGGAGAAGGATCGGTGCCGATCTCGTCCGCCAGAACCTCTCGCGCGCGCCGATAGGCATCCAACGCTTCCGCCTGACGCCCAGCCCGATAGAGCGCGATCATCAGGTGGGCCCAGAACCGCTCGCGAAGCGGATACCGCGACGTGAGCGCCTCCAGGTCGGAGACGACCGTGGAATGTCGACCCATCTGAAGCTCGGCCGAGATCCGATGCTCGATGGCACTGAGTCGGAGCTCCTCGAGGAGTGAAGGCTCGTCGAGAAGGTCGGCAAGCGCGTCCCCGCGCCAGAGCGCAAGGCCCTCACTCAGTGTCGCAACAGCGGCAGCGGGATCTGAGGCCAGGGAGCTCTTCGCGTCTTTGACCATCGCTTCGAATCGCGCGGCGTCGATCTCGTCGGGTTCGGCGCGCAGGATGTACCCCCGGGTCCCGCCTCGATCCTGGCATCACCGATCAGTTTTCGGAGCCGGTACACATAGGTCTGGAGGGTGTTCCGTGCGGTCTCCGGGGGCTCGTCGCCCCACAACTCGTCGATCAACAAGCCGGCGGGCACGAGATGGTTCGAGCGCAGGATCAGGTGAGCGAGGACCGACCGTTGCTTCGGACCTCCGAGCTGGAGCGGCCCACCACCGTCCTCAACCTCCAACGGACCCAGAACCCGGAACTCCATCGGCGCACCGTACGTCGCCCGATCCGAAGGGGAAAGGGGAGCGCATGGATCAGGGTGTGAGCCACCGATCGAACGGGGAGTCCACCGAGAGCGAGGAGAGGTCGCCGGAGTCGCGGATCGCGGTGACCGCGGCCGCCATCGCATCGATCGCGACCCACGTCAGCCCGCCGCCGACGCTGATCCGTTGCGCGCCCGCATCGACGATCTCCGCGAGCGAGAGCCCAGGCAACGCCAGCACGTTGACCGGCTTCGAGACGGCGTCGCACACGGCTCGGATCTCCGGGGCGCTCCCCAGGCCCGGCGCGTAGAGCACGTCGGCACCCGCCTCCTCGAAGGCCTGAAGGCGCGTGATCGTGTCGTCCAGGTCCGGGTTCCCGCGGATGTGGTTCTCGGCCCGTGCCGTCAGCGTGAAGGGGAACGCGAGGCTCCGCGCGGCCTCCGCAGCGGCGGCGATCCGCTCTGCTGCCTGGTCCCGCTCATAGAGGTAGCCGCGGGGGTCGTAGTCCTCGATCGAGCCACCGACGGCCCCGGCCTCGGCGACGCGGGCGATGGCGCGAGCGGCGTCCACCGGTTCGGGACCGTAGCCGTTCTCCAGATCCACCGAGACCGGAAGATCCGTCGCTAGGTCGAGCGCGGCCGTATGTTCGATCACCTCATCCAACGTGACGTCGCCGTCCCGGCGTCCGAGCGTGAACGCGAACCCGGAGCTGGTGGTCGCCAACGCGCGGAACCCGAGCGCCGCCAACACTCGAGCCGATCCGGCGTCCCACGGGTTCGGGATGACGAACGCCTCGCCGACGTGCAGCGCGCGGAACGCAGCGCCCTTCTCAGCTTGCCTGGTCATCCGGGATGCCTCCGACGACGCGAAGGATCACCTTGCCACGTTTGCCCGACGCCATGCTGCGCTCGAAGGCAGCCACGGCATCCGACAAAGGGAACACCGAATCGATCGCGGGACGCAGATCGCCGGCATCGATCATGGCCGCGAGCGCGACGAGCTGGGCTCGGTTCGGTTCGACGACGAAGTACGTGGTCTCGATCTTGCGCTCAGGCGCGATCTCCGGTGGTTCTTCGGCGACCGACACGAGTCGACCGCCCGGTCGGATGATCGCGAGTGATCGCTCGAGGAGCTCGCCCCCGACCGTGTCGAAGACGAGGTCGACGGGCTCGAGCGAGTCCTCGAACCGGACGCTCGCGGGGTCGAGTACCTCATGCGCACCGAAGCTCCGGGCACGCTCGACGCTCGCCGCCGAGGTCGTGCCGACCACGTAGGAGCCCCGCCCGCGCGCGAGCTGGGTCGCGAAGTGGCCGACGCCGCCGGCTGCTCCGTGGATCAGCACGCGCCCCCCTTCTCCCAGCCCTCCGTGATCGAACAATCCCTGCCAGGCGCTGAGCGCGGAGAGCGGGACGGCCGCGCTCCCTTCGTGGTCGAGCGTCCGAGGCTTCGGGGCGAGGAGCGCTGCCGGGACGACGATGTACTCGGCGGCAGCGCCGTCGCGATCGAACGCGGCCAAGGCCCATACGGGCTCTCCCACCGCGACGGTGTCCACGTCGGGCGCGACGACGGCCACCTCGCCCGAGAGCTCGTAGGACGGGGTCGCGGGGAGACGATCCGTTGGCCATCCC
>JBBQVZ010000153.1:0-6751 GCA_038211015.1 Actinomycetota bacterium
CGAGGAAGCCGGGTGCGGCGCCCAGGTACCGGCTCACGTCCGGTAGGCTAGCGGAAACGTTCGAGCGTACGCTCTAGGAGTGATCGGTCCCATGGACAAGGCCGTTGCGTGGCAGCCCTCCGGCGACTACACGGACATCCGGTACGAGACCGCCGAGGGCATCGCGAAGATCACGATCGACCGGCCCGAGGTCCGCAACGCGTTCCGGCCGCTCACGGTGAACGAGCTGATCCAGGCGTTCGGCGCTGCTCGCGACGATCAGGCCATCGGCGTGATCGTGCTGACCGGCGAGGGGCCAGAGGCGTTCTGCAGCGGCGGCGACCAGAAGATCCGCGGCGACGACGGCTACGTGGACGATCGGGGCATCGGCCGGTTGAACGTCCTGGATCTGCAGATCCAGATCCGGCGCATGCCGAAACCCGTGGTGGCGATGGTGGCCGGATACGCGATCGGCGGCGGCCACGTGCTGCACGTGTGCTGCGATCTCACGATCGCCGCAGACAACGCACGGTTCGGCCAGACCGGACCCCGCGTGGGATCGTTCGACGGCGGGTACGGGATCAGCCTGCTTGCCCGCCAGATCGGCGAGAAGCGCGCGAAGGAGATCTGGTTCCTCTGCCGGCAGTACGACGCCCCGACGGCGCTCGCGTGGGGACTGGTGAACGCCGTCGTGCCGCTCGAGGACCTCGAGACGACGACGGTAGCGTGGTGCCGCGAGATGCTCGCGCTCTCGCCGCTCGCGCTCCGCTTGTTGAAGGCCGGCGTGAACGCGGGCACCGACGGTCTGGCGGGCGTGCAGCAACTGGCCGGCGACGCGACGCTCCTCTACTACATGAGCGAGGAGGCGCAGGAGGGGCGCGACGCGTTCAAGGAGAAGCGCCCACCGGACTTCTCCCGGTTCCCGAAGCGTCCGTGAGCTCGCCATCCGTCTGGTGGCGCGGCGCCCGGCCGCGAACTCTCGGGCTCGGCGTGGTGCCGGTCCTCGTGGGCGTCGCGACCTCGGGCCACATCGTGGCGTGGCGGCTCGCTGCGGCGTTGGTCGTCGCGGCCGGCCTCCAGATCGGCGTGAACTTCGCGAACGACTACTTCGACGGTGTGCGCGGCGTGGACACGAAGGAGCGGACGGGACCACCGCGGTTGGTGGCGAGCGGCGCGGCCACGCCTCGCGCGGTCTTGGCGGCCGCACTAGTCTCGCTCGGACTAGCGGCGATCTGCGGCCTGGCGCTGGCACTGGCGACGACCCCGGTGCTGATCTTGGTGGTGGGCGCCCTCGCGCTGGCGGCGGCCCTGCTGTACTCGGGCGGGCCGCGACCGTACGCGGGACTCGGCCTCGGCGAGCTGATGGTGTTCCTGTTCTTCGGGCTCATGGCCACGTGCGGTTCGGCATACGTGATGGTGGAGACCGTGCCGCCGTCGGCCTGGTGGGGTGGCGTCGTGATGGGTCTGCTCGCCGTCGCGGTCCTCGTCGCGAACAACCTCCGCGACATCCCGACGGACGAGGCGGGCGGGAAGAGGACGCTCGCCGTGCGGTTGGGTGACCGGCGCACCCGGACGCTCTACCGGGTATGTGTCGTCGGCGCGTTCGTGACGATCGTAGTGGGTGTGGTCGTGTTCATCGCGGACGAGCCCATCGGCATACCCCAATGGGGGCTGTTCGGCTTGATCGCGTGGCCGCTCGCGATCCGGCCGCTGGAGCGCATCCGCACGGCCACGGGGCCGGATCTGGTCCCGGTCCTCACGGGGACGGCCGCGCTCCATGCCGCGTGCGGGTTGACGCTCGCGCTGGGACTCGCGCTCTCGCACATCGAATTCACCGTCAACGCCGTCCCACTGACGCGATGAACACCGGCGACATCTCTCTCGCATGCGCGATGGCCCTGATCGACGAACTGGTCGAACACGGCCTGCGACACGCCTGCGTCTCACCCGGGTCGCGTTCGACGCCGCTCGCGTTGGCGCTGGAACGACACGCCGGTGTCATGGTCCACGTCCATCTGGACGAACGCTCGAGCGCGTTCTTCGCGCTCGGGTTGGCGAAGGCCCTTCGCCGGCCGGTCGCGGTTGCCTGCACGAGTGGGACGGCGGCGGCGGAGTTGTTCCCGGCCGTCGTCGAGGCGTCGCAGGCGCGCGTGCCGCTCTACCTGTTGACAGCCGACCGGCCGCCGCGTCTCCGCGGCACCGGCGCCAACCAGACGATCGATCAGGTGCGGTTGTTCGGCGCGTACCCCCGCGCGTACCTGGCTCCCCCCGTGCCGTCGTCGCCGAGCGATGTGCTGGACTGGCGGCGGATCGGCCGCGAGGCGGTATCGGCCTGCGGTGGTCCGCAACCCGGACCGGTGCACGTCAATTGCTCGTTCGAGGAGCCGCTGGTGCCGGCCGGGGAGGTCGTCGACGTGCCGGAGCGCGACCCGGCGCGCGAGGAACGACTCGATCGCAACCCGGAGCCGCTCGCGGCCGACGTGGAGCGCTTCGCGCGGGAGCTGGCGGGAGCTCGCGGCGTGGTGGTCGCGGGGTCGAACCGGTGGATGGCTCCCGGTGCCGTCGCACGACTCGCGGACCGCATCGGGTGGCCGCTGCTGGCCGAAACCACGTCGGGGCTCCGATGCCCGGCGTGGGCGCTCGCGGCAGGTCAAGCGATGATCGGGTCCGCGAGATTCCTGGAACGACACCGGCCCGACGTCGTGCTTCAGGTCGGCGCCACCCCGACCACACGCGCGACCCAGGCGCTCGTCGCCGCCGCCGAGCGTCTCCTGGTGATCGATCTGTTCCATCTGGACCCCGATCCTGAGCGCAGCGCGACGTGGCGACTGCACGCCGACCCCGACCGGCTGGCGAGCGCTGTGCTGAGCCGAAACATCGAGCGGGCCCCCGACGTCTGGTCGCCCGCATGGAAGGAGCTGGACGCGCGCGCGCGCCGTGCGATGGATGACGTGCTCGATGCGACCGACGAGCCGACGGAACTCCGACTCGCGAGGGATCTGGCCGCGAGTGTCCCCGCGGGCGGCACGCTGTTCGTCGGCAACTCGACGCCGATCCGCGACCTGGACGTCGCCATGGCGCCGCGCGACGGACTCCAAGTGTTGGCGAACCGCGGCGCCAGCGGGATCGACGGCCTGGCCTCCACCGCGCTCGGCGCTGCCGCCGCCGGCACCGGCCCGACGTTCGCGCTGATCGGCGACCTCTCGCTGCTTCACGACGCCGGAGCGTTGATCTGGAACGGACAGCGCCGCTCGTCGGATCTGGTGCTCGTCGTCGCGAACAACCGAGGGGGGGCGATCTTCGCGTCGATGGATCAGCGAGACCTGCCGGAGCGCGACCGGCTCTTCGTGACGCCGCAGGACGTGGACCTCGCCGCGCTCTGCCGGGCCGCGGACGTCGGGCACCGGCGGTTGGAGCGGATGTCGGACCTCGATGGCGCCGTGCGCGACGCGCAAGCCGCCGGAGGCATCCGGATGGTCGAGGTCCCGACCCCCGCCGAGCGGAGCCGTCGGCAACGCGCCGAGGTCCAGGCGAGCGTCGACGCCGCGCTCGCGAACTGACGTCGCGGCTACGCTGGCTTCCTGACCAGAGGAGGCCCGATGGAGCTGGAGATCAAGCGCTTCGACGCACCCGACGAGACCCGCGCGTTCGACAAGGGGTCGTTCGAGGTCGTCCGGATCGGCGGCATGACGATCGGTCGCGCGCGTTACGAGCCGGGCTGGAAGTGGTCCAAGCACGTCGGCGCGATCACCGGAACGCCGACCTGCGAGGTCGAGCACCTCGGCATGGTCGTATCCGGACGAGCCGCCGTCGCGATGAACGACGGACGCGAGCTCGTGATGGAACCCGGCGACGTGTTCGCGATCCCGCCGGGGCACGACAGCTGGGTGGTCGGGGACGAGCCGTACGTCTCGCTGCATTTCCTCGGTGCAGGCGATTACGCCGCCGCCCCCGACTGATGGCGTCTCCGAGCCGAGCGGGCGATCGCGTACTGGACGCTCACCGTCGTCCTCATCGCGTTCGGCGTCCTCGGGATGCTCAGCATCGGGTTCCCGTTCCTCCTGCTCGGCATCTGGCTCGCGGTCGTGTCGAAGCGGCGTCACGAGACGGGAGTCGTCGCGACAGGGGGAGCCGCGATCTTCGGCTTCGCGCTCGGCTACATCCTTGTTGCCCCCATCACCTGTAGCACGAGTGCGAACTCCGTCGATCCCGTCGAGCACACCGTGTGCAGCAACATCCTCGGGATCGACTATTCGGGGACCGGCCTCTACAACCCGAGCCTGGCCCCCGCGCTCCTGGCCGGCCTGGTCACCGCCTTCGTCTTCGCTTCCGCCACACGGTGGATCGCCCGACGGATCGCGACCCGTCATACGCAGCCTCCACCACCGGTCCCCGCGTGACTCCGGCGATCCGCATCGCGACCACCGCCGACATCCCCGAGCTCGCGCGCTTGCGGTGGCAGCTCTACACCGAGCGCGAGACGCACGACGAATCGTTCGAGGTGTACGTGGAGCGGTTCGCGGCCTTCGCGCGGCCATCCGATCCGATGGTGCATCGACTGGGGCGCTGAGCACCGACCGCCGCGTATGGACTAGCGTTGCCTGGCGATGACCTTTCGGAGCCCATTGCCCGACATCGAGGTCCCGCCGACGTCGCTGCCCGCGTTCGTCCTCGAGCACGCGGCCGGGTTCGGCGACAAGCCGGCGCTGATCGACGGGCCGAGCGGACGAACGATCACCTACGCGCAACTCGACGGCATGACCCGGTCGCTCGCCGCCGGGCTGGCCTTGCGCGGGTTCGGGCCGGGCGACGTGTTCGCGCTCTTCTCGCCGAACGTGCCCGAGTACGCGGTCGCGTTCCATGGCGTGCTCATCGCCGGGGGCACGAACACCACGATCAACTCGCTCGCGTCGGCCGAGGACATCGAGAAGCAGCTGCGCGCGACCCACGCCCGGTTCCTGCTCACGATCCCGCAGTTCATGGACCGAGCCCTGCCGGCCGCACGCGTGGCCGGCGTTGAGGAGATCTTCGTGTTGGGCGAGGCGGTGGAGGACGCCTCGGCATTCTCATCGCTGTTCGCGACCGGAGCGGCGCCGGTCTCGGTCGACGTCGTGAGTGCCGAGTCGGTCGCGGCGATGCCCATGTCGAGCGGCACCACGGGGTTCGCGAAGGTCGTGCAGCTGACCCACCGGAACCTGGTCGCGAACGTCCTGCAGTCGGACGCGGCGATCGCGATAGGCAGCGACGAGGTGATGATCGGGGTGCTGCCGTTCTTCCACATCTACGGCATGACCGTCCTGGTGAACCTGGCGCTCCGCAAGGGTGCGACGGTCGTCACGATGCCGCGGTTCGACCTGGAGGAGTTCCTCCGGCTGATGGAGGAGCATCGCGTGACGTTCGCGTGCCTGGTGCCGCCGATCGTGCTCGCGCTGGCGAAACATCCGGCGGTCGACAAGCACGACCTGTCGGCGCTCGAGCGCGTGATGTCCGGCGCCGCGCCCCTCGATGCCAGTGTGTGCGACGCGGCGGCGGCGCGGCTGGACTGCATCGTGCTCCAGGGGTACGGCCTGACCGAGACGTCGCCGGTCATGAGTGCGCCGACGCGCGATCCGTCTCAGGGCCGGCCGGCGTCGAGCGGCTTCATCCTGCCGAACACCGAGATCCGCGTGGCCAACCTGGAGACCGGTGAGGACTGCGCCGCCGACGAGGACGGCGAGATCTGGGTCCGCGGCCCGCAGGTCATGAAGGGCTACCTGGACGATCCCGAGGCCAACGCGTACACGATGCCGGGAGACGGCTGGCTTCGCACCGGCGACATCGGTCACGCGGACGCGGACGGCTACCTGTATGTCGTCGACCGGCTGAAGGAGCTCATCAAGTACCGAGGCTTCCAGGTGCCGCCGGCGGAGCTCGAGGCGTTGTTGCTGCAGCATCCCGCGGTCGCCGATGCCGCCGTCATCCCTTCGCCCGACGACACCGCCGGCGAGGTCCCGAAGGCGTTCGTCGTCAAGCGCGCCGATGCCGAGGTCACCGAGGGCGAGCTGATGTCATGGGTGTCGGAGCGCGTCCCGTCCTACAAGAAGGTGCGCCGCGTGGAGTTTATCGACGAGATCCCGCGGTCGCTGTCCGGCAAGATCCTCCGCCGCGTGTTGGTCGAGAAGGAACGCGAGGCGCACTAGTCCGTCACGTCGTGGTGCGGTGATGGAGGTGGACGACGCCGTTGTTGAAGCGACGTTCGTCCAGCAGTTCGAGATCCACAAGGACACCTTCGGGGAGGGCTCGCAAGCCGCCTCCGACCACGATGGGCGTGACGAACAGGTGGAACTCGTCGACCAACCCTGCCTTGATCGCCTGGGCGGCGAGGTTGGGACCACCCACGCTGATGTCGCGTTCCGCATCCGCCTTCATCTGCCGAACCGCATCAGGGTCGAACGCTCGCTCGATCCGCGTCCTGGCGCTGGATGTCTTCTCCAGGATCGTGGAGTACACGACCTTGTCGGCCGCCTGCCAGATCTCTGCGTAGTCGCGTATGGACGCGGGCTGGTCAACGAGGCTCGTTGATGCGGTCTCCCAATAGACCATCACCTCGTACATCCGTCGTCCGTAGAGGTACGTGCCGACCGGCCGCTCAAGCTCGTTGACGAAGTGGTGCACCTCCTCGTCCGGCGCAGCCCAATCGAAGTTGCCGTCCTCGTCCGCGACGTAGCCGTCGAGCGACGTGATCGCCGAGTAGATCAGCTTGGCCAAGGTGGGTCTCCTTCGCTCAGGTCGA
>JBBQVZ010000154.1:0-6646 GCA_038211015.1 Actinomycetota bacterium
CGGACCCAGAACGTCCAAGCGCTCGCCGATGCCGGGTTCAACCTGGTCGTGGGCGTCGGGTTCGCGTTCTCACCGGACATCAACACGATCGCGCCGGACTTCCCCGACACCAGCTTCATGATCGTGGACGGGTACGCCACCTGCGGCACGGCGTGCGGGCTGGCCAACGACGACCTGGCGAACGTCGCGGACTTCGTCTTCAAGGAGCAAGAGGGCTCGTTCCTGGTGGGCGCGGCCGCCGCGCTCAAGTGCGAGTGCGACACCATCGGCTTCCTCGGTGGGCAGACGGGCCCGCTGATCCAGAAGTTCGAGGCTGGATACACCGCCGGCGCGAAAGCTGTGAACCCGAACATCAACGTCCTGGTCGAATACATCGGCGACGACGTGGGTGCCTTCAACGACCCCGTGAAGGGCGAGGCGCTCTCCTCGAAGATGTATGACGACGGTGCGGAGATCATCTACCACGCGTCGGGCGCATCGGGTGGCGGCCTCTTCAACGCGGCCGTCAAGGCGGACAAGCTCGCCATCGGGGTCGACTCGGATCAGTACCTCACCGCGAGCCCCGAGCAGCAGCCGTTGATCCTCACGTCGATGCTGAAGCGTGTCGACACGGCCGTCTTCAACGCCATCGACCAGGTGGGCAGCGCCTCGTTCGCAGCGGGCGCCACGGTGTTCGGCATGGCTGAGGACGGCGTCGACTACTCGAAGTCGAACACCAAGCAGTTGACCCAGGACATCATCGACCAGCTCGAGGAGTTCCGGACGCAGATCGTCTCGGGTGACATCGTGGTTCCCGAGGATCCCACCAAGGTCTGATCCGGAAGGTCCACGACGGTGACGAACGAACAAGGGGCGGGGCGCGCGAGCGCCCCGCCCATTGTCGTCCTCGAGCACATCACGAAGCGGTTCCCGGGTGTGCTGGCGAACGACGATGTCTCGCTGGAGCTGCGCCCCTCCGAGGTCCACGCACTGATCGGGGAGAACGGTGCGGGGAAATCGACCCTGATGCGCGTCCTCTACGGGATGTATCCGGCGGACGGGGGGCGGATCGTCGTTCAGGGCAAGGACGTGAAGATCGCGTCGCCGCGCGACGCGATCGCTCTGGGTATCGGCATGGTCCACCAGCACTTCGTGCTGGTGGACCCGTTCACCGTCACGGAGAACATCATCCTCGGCAACGAAGGCGGGGCCGTCTTGGACCGAGCCGGTGCGGGGCAGCGGGTGCAGGAGCTCGCGAACAGCTACGGCTTCCACGTGGACCCGGAGGCGATCGTCGAGAACCTGTCCGTCGGTGAGGAACAGCGAGTGGAGATCCTGAAGGCGCTGTACCGCGGGATCGAGATCCTCATCCTGGATGAGCCGACCGCGGTGCTCACACCCGGCGAGACGCAGGACCTCTTCCAGAACCTACGGAACCTGCGGGACGCGGGCAAGACGATCGTGTTCATCAGCCACAAGCTCGACGAGGTGCTGCAGATCGCCGATCGGATCACGGTGCTGCGGCGGGGATCGGTCGTTGGCGAGACGACGCCCGCACAGACGACGAAGGCGAAGCTCGCCGAGATGATGGTCGGCCGGCCGGTGCTCTTTCGTCTGGAGAAGCCTGAGGTCGAGATCGGTGAGCCGATCCTTCACGTGGAGGGTCTCGAGGGCTCCGAGAAGTTGCACGGGCTCTCCTTCGAGGTCCACGCGGGCGAGATCCTCGGCGTGGCCGGCGTCGAGGGCAACGGCCAGCGTGAGCTGGCGGAGACCCTGATCGGCCTGCGCACGCCCGAGACGGGCAAGATCCTCCTGGATGGCACGGAGATCGCCGGGTGGTCGGTCCAGGACATCCGCAATGCAGGCGTCGCGTACATCCCCCAGGACCGGCACGAACAGGGACTTGTGCTCGACATGACGATCTGGGAGAACGTCGTCCTGGGACGACACGACGACGCGGAGTTCTCGAGCCGCTTCGGGGTGATGTTCATCCGAAGGATCAAGGATCTCGCCGATCGTCTCGTGAAGCTGTTCGACGTGCGCACCAGGAGCATCGATGTCGCCGTGAGTACGTTGTCCGGCGGGAATCAACAGAAGCTGATCCTCGCCCGCGAGCTGGAGACGGACCCCAAGCTCATGATCGCGGCACAGCCCACGCGTGGTCTCGACGTCGGCGCCATCGAGTTCGTGTGGTCGCAGATCCTGGAGCAGAAGGAAGCAGGGCGCGCGGTGCTGCTGATCTCCGCGGAGCTTGACGAGATCTACGCACTCTCGGATCGGATCGTCACGTTGTACGAGGGACGCATCACGGGCGAATATCCGCCCGACGCGGCGCCGGAGGACGTCGGCGTCGGCATGCTCGGCGGCGCCGCCCACGAGGTAACGGCCTGATGGCGGCTGGCCAGGCGGCGGCTCCGGTCGCGGCACCGCGGATCCGGTCCGAATGGCTCGAACGTCTGGGCGGCCAAGCGCTCGCGTTGCTCGGTTCACTCGCGATCGCGCTGAGCGTCGGGGCCGTCCTGATCGTCGCGTACGGCGAGAGCCCGGCGGCCGTCTACGGGGCCATCCTGCGGTTCTCCGTCGGGAGCCTGGATGGCTTCGGGTACGTGCTGTCCATCGCGACTCCGCTGATCTTCTCCGCTCTCGCGGTCGCGGTCTGCTTCAAGGGCGGCATGTTCAACATCGGTGTGGAAGGGCAATACCTCGTGGGGATGGTGACGGGTGCGTGGGCGGCCGTGAGCCTGGACTTCCTGCCCGGTCCAGTGCACGTGGTCGTCATCTTGCTCGCCGCGATGCTCGGCGGGATGGTGTGGGCGGGGGTGCCGGGTCTGTTGAAGGTGAAGACCGGTGCCCACGAGGTCGTGACGACGATCATGTTGAACGGTATCGCCGTCAGCCTGCTCGCCTGGGCGATCAGATCGCCGTTGAGATTCACCACCGGCCCCACGGGACAGAACGTCGACATCCGAACCGACAACTTCCCCAAGGACGCACTGGTTGGCGACCTCGGCAGGTTGTTCGGGATCACCCCGGGCGCGCACCTGTCCTGGTTGCTCTTCCTGGCGATCGCCGCCGCGGTCGTCGTGTGGTTCCTCCTGCGGAGGACCCGCCTCGGCTATGAAGCTCGGGCCGTCGGATCGGCGCAGGGCTCGGCTAGGGCCGGGGGCATCTCGATCGGATCGACCCAACTGCGTCTGTTCCTGATCTCGGGCGCGCTCGCCGGGCTCGTCGGCATGCAGCAGATGTTGGCGACCACGGGGTACCTCGGTTCCAACTATGTCGCGCAGCTGGGATTCACGGGGATCGCGGTGGCGTTCCTGGGACAGAACAACCCGATCGGGATCATCTTCGCGGCGATCCTGTGGGGGGTCTTGTCGCGCGGAGAGGTCGCCCTGCAGATCGAGACCGAGGTGCCCCGGGAGTTCATCATCATCTTGCAGGGCATCTTGATCCTGTCCGTCGTCATCACGTACCAGATCGCGAAACGCCGGTTGGCCGCTCGTCAGCTTCAGCGGGCCGGAGCCGCGGGGGTTCTGGAGGATTCTGCCCCGATCACCGACACCGAGGTCATCGCCCAGGAGGAAGGCTGACATGCCGCTCACCGACATCGGCGTCGCCCTGCAGATCGCGCTCACGTACTTCACGATCATCTACCTGACGGGTCTCGGCGGCCTGTTCAGCGAGCGATCGGGCATCGTGAACATCGGCCTCGAGGGCATGATGATCATCGGAACGGTGAGCGGCGCCTGGGGCACCCGGTACTTCACGGAGACCGCCGGTCTCGGGCTCCCTTGGGGACCCATCCTCGGACTCATGGTGGGGGCGGCGGCCGGGCTCGTGTTCGCGGGTGTGCACGCGATCGCCACGGTCTCGTTCAAGGTCGACCACATCGTGTCGGGTGTCGTGATCAACCTGGTGGCGATCGGGCTCGCTCGGTTCCTGTCCCAGTCGTTCTTCGGACAGGCGACGCAGTCGGACCCGGGAGGTCCGCACCTGAACACGATCAACATCCCGCTGCTGTCGTCGCTTCCATGGGGGCTGGGACGCGCGTTCGAGGGCTTATCGCCGGTGGTGGTGTTCGCCTTCCTGATGGTGTTCCCGGTGTCGTACGCCCTCTATCGAACGCGGTGGGGACTGCGCCTCCGATCGTGCGGGGAGAACCCCGAAGCTGCTCGATCGCTCGGCGTGCGGGTCTCGGCGTACCGCTACCAGGGCGTGCTGCTGTCGGGAGCGTTCGCCGGGCTGTCCGGGGCGTTCCTCGCGTCCGAGGTCATCGGCAACTGGCACGAGGGGCAGACGCTGGGACTCGGGTTCATCGCGCTCGCCGCACTCATCCTGTCGAACTGGAACCCGAGGCGGTTGATGTTCTTCGCGTGGTTGTTCGGGTTCGCGGAAGCGATCCCGCTCCGGTTGAACGACGCGCCCGTCATCAACCTCCTGCCGCCGCAGTTCATCAACATGATCCCGTATGTGGTGACGATCGTCGCCATCGCGGGGTTCGTGGGTCGGGTCCGTCCGCCGGCCGCGGCCGGGAAGGCGTACGAGGGCGGTACGACGTGAGATCGAGCCGCTAGTCCGTGACGGACTAGCGCGCTACTCGGTGCCGTAGAGACGGTCCCCGAAGTCGCCCAGGCCGGGCAGGATGTAGGCGTTCGCGTTGAGCTGACGGTCGAGCGCGCCGGCCACGATCGAGACGTCCGGATGATCGGCCTCCATGCGCGCGACTCCCTCCGGCGCCGCCACGACGCAGACGAACGTGAGCCCGCGCGGCTTGGCCCCCTTCACATATGCGGCGGCGGCTGAGCCGGAGCCACCCGTGGCGAGCATGGGGTCGAGCAGGAGCGCGTGTCGTCCGCCCAGGGGAGGGAGCTTCGCGTAGTAGTCGCGAGGCTCGTGCGTTTCCTCGTCGCGCTCCATCCCCAGGTAGCCGACCATCGTGTCGGGATACAGGTCGGTGACGGCGTCGAGCAGGCCGAGGCCGGCCCGGAGCACGGGGATCGCCACCAGGTCCACGCCGAGTGCCGAACCGGTGAACGGCTCCAGCGGCGTCTGGACCTCGACCGGCACCACCGGGATGTCCCGGGTGGCTTCGACCACCAGGATCGCGCCCAGGCGCCGCGTCAACGAACGGAACTCCGCCGGCCCGGTCCGCTTGTCGCGCAACCGCGTCAGCAGGTCGGCGGCGAGCGGATGGTCGACGACGGTCAGGGGCATGGGCGAATCCTAACGGAGCCGAGGCTTGTCACTCTCGGGTCCGGGGTGGCAGGATGACCGCCACATGCAGGACTTCTTCTACGGCCGGTTTACCTACGACGGGCGCGGCCCGGCGTAGTCGCCTACCGTAGAAGAGCGGACAGCGACCCCGGGCCGGACCCGGGGTTTTCTCATCCCTGGGTGGCCCGTGGTCCCAGGGATTGCCAAGAGAAACGGGGAGCGACATGGTCGTCGTGATGAAGCAGGACGCTACTGACGCGGACATCGAGGCCGTCGCCGAGAGGGTGCGCGCTGCGGGCGGCGAAGCCTTCGTCTCGCGTGGGACCGTCCACACGATCATCGGGCTGGTCGGGGACACCGGGCGCTTCCAGACGATCCCGTTCAAGCAGATGCCGGGCGTCGATCACGTGATCCAGGTGGGCAAGCCGTACAAGATGGTCGCGCGCGACCTGCACCCCGAGGCGACGACCGTGAAGGTCGGGACCACGCCCGTCGGTCGCGACTCGTTCACCATCATCGCAGGCCCGTGCGCGGTCGAGTCCGAAGAGCAGGCGTTCACCGCCACGCGGGCGGCGAAGAGCGCGGGCGCCACGATCCTGCGCGGGGATATCTACAAGCCCCGGACATCCCCGTACTCGTTCCAAGGCCTCGGCGAACGCGGGCTCGAGATCCTGGGGGAGTGCCGCCGCGACACCGGCCTGCCGATCATCGTGGAGGTCGTCGACGTCTCGCAGGTGGAGCATGTGGCCGAAGTCGCCGACTGCATCCGGGTGGGCACGCGCAACGCGCAGAACTTCGAGCTGCTGAAAGAGGTCGGTCAGACCCACAAGCCGGTCATGCTGAAGCGAGGCCTGGCCATGACGATCGACGAGTGGCTGCAAGCCGCCGAGTACATCGCGCAGCGCGGCAACTCCGAGATCATCCTGTGCGAACGCGGCATCCGAACGTTCGAGCCCTCGACGCGCAACACGCTCGACCTGGCCGGGATGGCGGTCGCGCAGCTCGAGACGCACCTGCCGGTGATCGGCGATCCGTCTCACGCGGTCGGCAAGCACGACCTGGTCGCGCCGATGGCTCTTGCATCGGTCGCGGCCGGAGCCGACGGGGTGATGATCGACGTGCACCCCGATCCGGACCAGGCCCTCTGCGACGGACCGCAGGCGCTCACGCCGGACGAGATGGTGCTCCTCGGGCACGAGCTGGAAGCGGTCGCGGCGGCCGTCGGCCGCCCCATGAATCGCTGAGCGTCGCTAGACCGCGACGTCGGGGGTGAGCTCGACGATGTCGACGGTGTTCCGCCACCGGCTGAGCGATTCCGCGGGCGCGCCGGCGCGACTCTTGCGCTTGTCCACCAGGAGCTTCGCCGCTTCCTCCCACTCCGGGCCCTCCAGCCGGCGCTGCGCCGCGTAGAACTCCTCGAGCTCGGTGTCGCGCAGCTTCCGCCTGGTGATGA
>JBBQVZ010000155.1:0-6610 GCA_038211015.1 Actinomycetota bacterium
TCCGCAAGTCCGTCACGGTCGTGTTCTGCGACGTCACCGGCTCCACGGCGCTCGGGGAGCTCCTGGACCCGGAGACCCTCCGGCGCGTGATGACCCGCTACTTCGACACGATGAGGACCGCGATCGAGCGCCATGGCGGCACGGTGGAGAAGTTCATCGGGGACGCGGTGATGGCGGTCTTCGGGATCCCGCACGTCCACGAGGACGACGCGATTCGCGCGGTGCGGGCCGCCGTGGAGATGCGCGACGGGCTGCTCGATCTCAACAAGGAGCTCGAACGCGATCGCGGCGTCACGCTCATCTCGAGGATCGGCGTGAACACGGGTGAGGTCGTCGCCGGTGATCCGACAACCGGGCAGGCACTCGTCACGGGCGACGCCGTCAATACCGCCGCCCGCCTGGAGCAGGCGGCCACTCCGGGCGAGATCCTGATCGGCGAGGAAACCTATCGACTGACACGCGACGCGGTCAGGGCGGAGCCGACGGATCCGATCGCCGCCAAGGGCAAGGCGGCATCGGTTCCCGCGTATCGACTCGACGACGTCACGGCCGGTGCCGCGGGCCATAGCCGCCGGCTCGACGCGCGGATGATCGGGCGCGACCGGGAGCTTGCCTTGCTCGGCCAAGCCTTCGAGCGGGCGACGACCGATCGCGCCTGTCACCTCTTCTCGGTCCTGGGAACGGCCGGCGCCGGAAAGACGCGGCTCGTGGAAGAGTTCGCCTCCCGGGTCGACGCCGTCGCGACCGTCCTTCGCGGACGCTGTCTCGCCTACGGCGACGGCATCACGTTCTGGCCGGTCGTCGAGCTAGTGGGTCAGGCGGCCGGGCTCTCGATCCTCGATGCTCCCGAGGACGCGCGGAGGAAGCTGCTTTCGGTGATCGGCCCGGGAGAGCGTTCGGAGCGGATCGCCGACCTCGTGGCCAGTCTCGTCGGACTGTCGGAGACGCAAGCGCCCGTCGAGGAGTCGTTCTGGGCCCTGCGGCGATTCCTCGAGACCCTCGCCACCCGTCAACCGCTGCTCCTGTTGCTCGACGATCTCCAATGGGCCGAGTCGACGTTCCTCGACCTCGTGGAGCACGTCGCCGAGTGGTCACGGGACGCGCCCATCCTCGTCCTCGCGCAGGCGCGGCCGGAACTTCGCGACGACCGGCCCGGCTGGGGCGGAGGGGTCGCGAACGCGACGTCGATCCTGCTGGAGCCGCTGAGCGAAGCCGAAACGGTCGTGCTGGTCGCCGATCTGATCGGTGACCCGGGAGCGGCCGCCGAGGTGTCGGAGCGCGTGTCCGAAGCGGCCGAGGGCAACCCACTGTTCGTCGAGGAGATGGTGGCGATGCTGATCGATGACGGCTACCTCGTACGAGGGGGCCATCGATGGATCGCCACCGGCGACCTGTCGGAGGTGAAGGTGCCGCCGACCGTCCAGGCCTTGATCGCGGCACGACTCGATCGCCTCGACCCGGTCGAGCATGCGGTGCTGGAGCGAGCCGCGATCATCGGCAAGGTGTTCGAAGCGTCCTCGATCAGATCGCTCGCGAACGAGGAGCTGTCCGGCAGGGTCGACGAGGGCCTCAGGGCACTCCTGCGCAAGGACCTGATCCGCCCGGATCGTGGCGACCTCGACGACGAAGACGCCTATCGGTTCCGGCATCTGTTGGTCCGCGACGCCGTGTACGACGCGATGCCGAAGGCGCTGCGAGCCGAGTTGCACAAGGCGTTCGCGGACTGGCTCGAGCGAGAGGCGGGCTCGGCAAGGGAGCTGGACGAGTTCGTTGGCTATCACCTCGAACGGTCCTACCGGTATCTGGAAGAGCTCGGGCCCGTCGACGACGCGGGGAGCGCGATCGCCGCCCGTGCCGGTGCGCACCTGCTCGTCGCAGGAGAACGCGCGTTCGGACGTGGCGACCTGACGGCGGCCGAGCGGCTCCTCGGTCGAGCGATGGCGTTGCTGCCAGACGACGACCCCGGTGCGCTCTCGGCGGCGCCGTCCCTCGCACAGGCGATGTACTACGGCGGCCAGCTCGAGCGAGCCATGGAGTATCTGGATCGGGCGTCCGTCCGAGCCGCCGACGCGGGAGCCGGGACGATCGTTGCCCGCGTCGCCATCTGGCGCGCGTTGTTGCGGTCGCACCTCGACCCGGACTTCGGGATGCGGCCGGCCCTGACCGAGGTCGAGCGCCACGTCGCCTCGCTGGAGGCCGCGGGCGACGAGCTCGGCGTGGCCGAGGGGTGGTCGACGGTCGGGGTGTTTCGATTCTGGCTC
Organism: Actinomycetota bacterium; assembly: GCA_038211015.1. Taxonomy (GTDB): domain Bacteria; phylum Actinomycetota; class UBA4738; order UBA4738; family HRBIN12; genus JBBQVZ01. The sequence goes on from JBBQVZ010000155.1 coordinate 2,262, forward strand.
GGCGACGGTGCGGGGGCCCTGGTAGCGATGGATCGCGGGCACAGGTATGCCGAGCGCGCCGGGTCCGAGCGGCTCATGCGGATCACCTCCAACGAGTTGCTCGGCCCCTTCGTCTGGGGACCGGTCCCGACCGACGAGGTGGTAGGGCGGGCCGGTGAGCTCATCGTGCAGATGGAAGCGGTGGGAAGCGCTTCGTACGAGGTCACGCAGTCGCTCGCGGTCGCCTACGCGATGCGTGGCGAGATCGAGCTCGCGGACGAGCGGTTCGCGTCATCGCGGAGGCGTGCTCGCGAGTTCGGAGAGCGACTGCACCTCGCCGCGTCGCATCCACAACTCGAGGCCGAGTTGCTGCTCGGACGCTACGCCGAGACAGAGCGCCTCGCGAGGGAAGGCGTCGAGCAGCTGCGCGAGCTCGGCGAGCACGGATACCTCGCGACGTCGTTGATCTACCTGGCGGACGCGATCGTTTCGCAGGATCGGCCCGACGAAGCCGAGGCGACGTTGAAGGAGGCCCAAGAGCAAGCCGCCGAGGACGACGCCGTGACCGTGATCGGGATCCGCCGTGTCCGCGCGAAGATCCTGCGCAGCCTGGGAGATCTCCACGGAGCCGAGCGCTCCGCCCGAGAGGCGGTCGCGTCCGGAGAACCGACCGATTACCTCTATGAGAAGGGCTCCTCGCATCAGGTCCTGGGCGAGATCCTGCTGGCCAAGGGAGAACGCGACGAAGGACTCGAGCAGCTTCGCATCGCGCTGGATCTCTTCGAACGCAAAGGTGTCCTGGTCCTTCTGGACGCACTCAGAGCTCGCATCTCGGAGGCCGAATGACCGACCCACAGGCGGCCCGCGCCCTGGCGAAGGAGCTGTCCGCCCGGGTCGACGAGCGGCTGTTCGGGATGGAAACGCCACTCAAGCTGGTCATGGTCGGGATCGTGACGGGATCGCACGTCCTGATCGACGACGTACCGGGCGTCGGCAAGACCACCCTCGTACGGTTGCTGGCCACGCTGCTCGGACTGTCGTTCCAGCGGATCCAGTTCACGCCCGACCTCATGCCGACGGACATCACCGGGACGTCCGTGCTCGACATGCGAACGAACGACTTCGCGTTCCGGCCCGGGCCGCTGTTCGCCCAAGTGGTCCTCGCCGATGAGATCAACCGCGCTACACCGAAAACGCAAGCCGCGCTGCTGGAGGCGATGCAGGAACACCAGATCACGGTCGACGGCGTGAGCCACCCGCTCCCTGAGCCGTTCTTCGTGCTGGCCACGCAGAATCCCATCGAGCTCGAGGGCACGTTCCCCTTGCCCGAGGCACAGCTCGACCGCTTCTTGCTCCGCGTCCGGCTCGGCTACCCCAGCGAGGAGCAGGAGGAGCGCATCCTCACCACCAGCCCCGCGCAGCGGAGGTTGCCGATGGAATCGCTCGAGGGCGTCCCCGCGATCCGCGACCTCCAGTACCTCGTGGCCGGTATCGCGCTCGAGCATCCGGTCCGCCGCTACATCGTGTCCCTCGCCCGCGCCACGCGCGACCATCCCGAGCTCTCCGTGGGCGCGAGCCCGCGGGCGGTCGAGCAGATGGGTGACGCCGCGCGCGCCTGGTCCCTGCTCGACGGCCGCGACTACGTCTTACCCGACGACGTGAAGCTCCTGGCGGAGCCGGTGTTCGCTCATCGGCTGGTGCCGACCACCGACGCACGCATCCGCGATCGGACGGCCGACGAGATCCTCCGCGAGGTCCTCCGTTCCGTGCCGGTTCCGACGGAGTTCCGGGAGGGCTGACACGGACACGGCGGAACGCCGCCGGATCGCGATCGGGGTCGCGGTGCTCGCGGCGCTCCTCGCCACGGCGTGGGGCCGGACGGCCGCCCTCATGTGGGCGGCGGCGGTCATCGCGATCGCCGGTGGCGCCGCGTGGTGGGCGTCGACGGCATGGCGGCGCGTGACGGTCGAGGCCTGGTTCGAGCCAGCACGTGCGTTCATCGGCGAGCCGACGTTCCTGGCGATCCGCGTGGCGAACGCCAAACCTCGCGCCCTGCCGATCGTGCGCGTCTCGGTCCGCCTGCCGGAGGGACTGGACCAGACCCCCGACCCCGAGCCGACGGCGTTCCACGGACACCGTCAGCGAACACACATGGACGGCGACGCGGAGGTGGTGCTGCGGTTCCCCGTCCACCCGCAACACCGGGGGGAGTTCTGGCTCGACCGCGTCGACGTCGAGCTGTCCGACCCGTTCGATCTCGCGCCGATACGGCGCGAGATCGAAGTCGAGCGGCCGCTGCTAATCATGCCCAGCCCGCGAGGCGGGGTCCCCCTGCGGATGCGGCGATGGCTCCCGTTCGGATCTCCGGTGCCCGCCGCACGGTTGTTCGAGGACAGCGAGCATTTCGCCGGCGTCAGGGACTACGAGCCGGGCGACCCGATGCATCACGTGCACTGGCGCCTCTCGGCGCATGCCGGCCACCTCCAGACCAAGATGTACGAGCCCACCCGCTCGGCGGAGGTGCTGTTCGCGCTCGACCTCTCCGACGGCGAGCCGTTCTGGGAGCGGGCCGATGCAGTGATCGCCGAGGAGACGATCGGGATGGCGAGCTACCTCGCGCGCCAGGCCATCCACGCGGGCTGGCGCGCGGGCCTGGTCGCGAACACGCACCTGCGGCGCGGTCGAGGTCCGCTCCGGGTCACCGCCGCGTCTTCCGCTGGCCAGGAGTCCATCCTGTTCACGGCGCTCGCCCGCATGCCGAACCAACCCACGGACGACCTGGCGCCGATCCTGCGCGAGGTCGGACGCCGGCTGACCCGCCGCACGACCGTGGTGGTCCTGTCCCCCGCCCCCGGTCCATCGTTGACCCACGAGATGGAACGCCTGCGGCGCCGGGGATCCGACGTGATCCACGTGGTTCCGGCCGGCGCGTGGGAAGACGACAGGGGGGCAGCATCGTGATGCGATCGCTCACGGCGCCGGCCGAAGAGAGCGGGACCAGGCTCCGGGTCGCGGTGGCGGCCGCCGTGCCGGCGGCGCTCGCGGAGGCCGCGGTCCTCTGCCTGCCGGTGCACACCGTGGTGACGGGCGGCGCGGGAGCGACGGCCCCCATCGCCGTCTTCCTCCCGTCGTTCCTCGCCGCGTTCGCGGTCGCCGTCGCGCTCGCGACCCGCTACCGGTCCTCGCCGCGGGTCGCGCCCTTCGTGGCCGTCGCGGCGATCGTCGCGGGGGTCCTGCTCGCCAGCGGCGCCGTCCAGCGCGAGGTCTTCACGGTTCTGGTCTTCCTGCTCATCGGCTTGCGGGCGGTGGCGCTCGGCTTCCGGGACTGGCGCGAGCCGATCGCCGCCTCGTTCCTGATCGGCGCCGTCGCCCTCGCGGTCGCATCCGTCGTCGGCCAGGCCGCGCCACAGGACTGGGGCCCGCCGCTCGTCGTGTTGATGCCGGTGTTCTTCATCGGGTCGTTGGCGAGCCGGGCGGTCTCCGTATGGATGACCGACGACGCGGAAGAGCTCCGGCTACAAGACCGCGAGCGCTGGCTCCGGCGCGCGGTGATCGGCACGCTGTGGGTGCCGGTCACGATGGTGGCAGCGGTCGGGCTCGGCCTGCGGAACGGTGTGCTCGACCACCTGGGATCGTTCCTGGCGCCGGTGGGCAACGCGCTGGTGTCCCTGCTGGTCTTCGCGTTCACACAGCTCTCGCGACCGATCTTCTGGCTGGTCGACAAACTAGGCATCGATCCCGAGGGCGCTCGGCGTGCGCTGGACCGGGTGGGAGATAGCACAGCGAACGCGCGTGAGCGCGCCGCTGAACAGGTCGGACAGCCCTCGCTCCTGGGACGGGTCCTGGGTCTCGCACTCTTCGTCCTTGCCGTGTGGTCCGTGATCCGGCTCATGCGACGCCTCACGCCGGAGGCGGTGGGATCGGATCAGCCGGAGCAGCAGCCCACCGGGGCGGTGACGAGCGGAACGCTTCCCGACCGGCCGCTCGTTGCGCCACGGATCGCACGCAGGGAACCGCCGGCCGACCGGGTGCGGCGCTGGTACGGCGAGGTGCTCTCGGCGCTCGCCCACCGAGGAGTTGAGAAGGACCCAGCGTTGACCCCGGCGGAGTTCGTGCCAGAGGTTGCCGTTGCCTACCCTGAAAGCGGCCAGGACTTCGATGCGCTCACGCGCGGGTACGAGGACGTCCGGTACGGCTCGGCGCACCTGGACCGGGCGAGCCTCCGCGAACTGGACACGCACCGTCGGAGGATCCTCGCGGTGATCCGGCGTCGGGGGGGGGGGGGGGGGGGGGGGCGGCCCCCCCCCCCCCCCGCCGCACGACGGAGACCCACCCCCCCACCCCCCGCCCCCACCCCCCCCCCCCACCCC
>JBBQVZ010000156.1:0-6383 GCA_038211015.1 Actinomycetota bacterium
CTATTCGCGGCCTGACCCCCGACCAGCAGGAGGCACTCTCACTGCGTTTCGCGGCCGGCCTCTCCGCCGAGGAGGCCGCGATCGTGATGGGCCGCCGCGCCGGTACCATCCGCGGGCTCACCTTCCGTGCCATCGCGTCGCTGCGCCGCCGCCTCGCGGAGGGATAGGACCACCATGGCGCGCGTCAGCGACCGCAACCGGCAGCGGGTCGTCTTTCGCCGCGTCGAGATGGACGCCACCCGGAATGACCCCATCGTGCGCTCCGTCCTGCGCCATGAGACCGAGCTGGAGCCGGATCCGCGATTCGCGCGGCGCCTGCGTGGCATCGTCCTGAGCCGCCACGTCGCGGCGCGCGAGGGCTACGTCCTGTCGCAGCGGCGGATCGCCATGACTCCCATCGGTCGCGGCGTGCTGGTCAGCAGCGTCCTGCTCGCCATCAGCGCCGGGAGCGTCGGCGCGTTCAGCCAATCTGCCCTTCCCGACGACCCGCTCTACATGGTCAAGCTCCGCCTCGAGGCGCTGCGGATGGCCGTCGCGCCGCCTGATCTGCGCGACGACCTGCTGGTGATGGCGCTCGAGGAGCGCACCCGTGAGCTGACCATGGCCGCTGGGGCCGGTCGCTGGAACGCCGCCGAGGAAGCGGCCTGGCGGGTCGCCATCACCGAGGATCAGCTGGTCGCGCTCAATGCCCTGACGCCCGGCGTCGCCGCGCGGATCGAGGCCCATCTCCACGCGCTGGACCAGGTGATGGCGCACGCTCCCGCGTCCGCGGCCGCGATCGTCGCGGAGCGGCTCAACCCCGCTCGCGAGACGCTCACCAACCGCGGTCGAGGCGGCACCGGCGCGGCGGGACCGGTACCCGGCGCGAACCCGGGCGCTGGAGCGCCCTCCGCGACTGCGCAGCCGACACGGTCGCCTGCGCCGAGCCAAGGTCAGCCGCAGCCGTCGAACCGGTCGGTCGCGAGCCACGGCCCGGCTGCGACGGACCGCCCGTCGCCGTCTGCCCCCGCGCCCAATGGAGAGGCACCCACCGACGACTCCGACAGCTGACGCTGGCGGATCCCACCGGCGCTCCCGTCGCGCGCTGGCGCCTGCCCTGAACTCCGCCGGATACCAGAAGACGGAGTAGAGGCGAGGCCTCTACTCCGTCCCTGCCAGGGGGGCTGGATCATCCTCCGAAGGCAGGCCCTGGTGGCCCGCCCCCGGAGGTTGCATCGGCTAGCGGCGGCGCCGCACCGATCGGACGTTGACCGTGGCGAGGGTGCCGAGGGATGCCAGGAAGAGCACCATCAGCAGCTCGACCGGGATGGTCACCGGCTGGCCGTTCGGGCCGGACACGGAGGCCGTGTCAGGAACCGATGGCTCCGGCGTCCCGGTGCTTCCCTGCTCGGACTGCTCCGACACCGTGATCGAGTCACGGCCGTCGTCGGGAGCGGTCTCGTCCGAGTCGATGACGGCCACGTTCTCGATCGGGATGCCGATGGCCGCATCCGCGTCCGTCGACGTCTCGAAGGAGACCGTGCCGCTCGCATCGCTGAGCGACGGGAAGGTCCAGGTCAGGGTATGGGTGGCCGCGTCGTACACACCGCCATCGCTGGCGCTGTCGGCGACGTAGGTCAGCCCATCCGGGATGACGTCGCTGATCACCGCGTTGGTGACCGGGCCGTTCGTCATCGTCCAGGTGAGGGTCCAGGTGACCGGGTTCGGAGTGACCGACTTCAGGTTGCCCTGCGCATCGAAGAGCAGCGCAACCGTCTCGGTGTCGGCATCCTTGCCGATCATCAGGGTCGGGACACGGACCTCGGTCGTGGTCTGGTCGCAGATCGCCGAGTCCGTCTCGTCGACGTCGATGCATGCCAGGTTGGCGAGCTCGCCAATGGCATCCGCATCCACGGTCGCCGAGTAGGTGAACTCGTACGTTCCGTTCTCAAGGGTCCCGAGGGTCCAGGTGAGATCCTGGCCGTTGGCCGCGAAGCCGGTGGCCGGGTCAGCGGAACCGTCGAGGTAGGTCAGCCCATCGGGCAGCGTGTCGGTGATGACCGCGTTGTGCACGGGGCCATCGGTGACCGTGACCGTGAGGCTGTAGTCGATGGTCTCGCCCCGGAGGACGAACTCACCGTCGAAGTTGCTGGACTTGTCGAACTCGACCGTGGAGGGCTTGACCTCGATCTCCGAATCGTCGCAGATCAGACCGTCCTCCGCGTCATCCTCGCTGGTCACGCAGCCGGTGTTGACGATGGAGCTCCCGATGGCGACATCGCCGTCAACGAGGGCCGAGTACGTGAACTCGTATGTGCCGCTGTCGAGGCTGCCGGTGGTCCAAGTCAGATCCTGGCCGTCGACCTCGAAGCCGTCCATCGGATCCGCCGAGCCGGCCACGTAGGTCAGCCCGTCGGGAATCGCATCGGTGATGACTGCGGCGTCAAGCGGCCCGTCGGTGACGGTCACCGTCAGGGTGTACTCAACGATCGAGCCACGGGAGACCGGGCCCTCCGCGTTGTTGTCCTTGAGGATGCTGACAGCGGGCTGCTTGACCAGCACGCTGCTGTCGTCGCAGAGCTCCTGCGCCAGCTCGTCCGTCTCGATGCAGCCGACGTTGGTGAGCTGTCCTGCGGCGTCACCGTCCACGGTGGCGTCGTAGGAGAAGAAGTACTGGCCCTGGTCAAGGTCCCCCATGTCCCAGGTGAGGAGCTGGCCGGCCACCGAGGTGGTTGCCGGGTCAGCGGAGTCCGCCACGTAGGTGAGGCCCGCGGGAAGGGTGTCGGTGACGACCACGTTGGTAGCGTCGTTGCCGTCGATGTTGACCTCGATGGTGAAGTGAACGGTGTCACCTCGCGAGACCGTACCCGGATCGCCCTCGACTTCGGCATCGTTGCTCTTGTCGATGGTGACCGAGGTGTCCGCGACGTTAACGAACGTGCAGATCACGTCCTCGCCAGGATCGAGGTCGATGTCGACGCTCGACGAGCCGGACTCACCGGAGTCGCAGCTCACGGTTGCGGCGTAGCCGTCCTTGGTGACCTCGCCGACGTTGTAGGAACCGGCCTCGAGATCACTGAACGTCTGCTGACCGCCGCCCGCGGGGAGGCTGAACGATCCAAGGTCGCCGGTGTAGTCCCACGGGGTTACGGGAGCATCGCCGTCGAGCGACTTGATGATCGTGATGGAGCCCGGCTGGGCCACGTTGAAGAACGTGCAGGTGACGTCGTCACCGGGGGCGAGGTCGACCGTGACGCCGGCAACACCGCTGTCGCCGTTGTCGCAGCTGACGCTGACGTCGTAGCCGGTCTTGGTCGTCTCGTTGATGGTGTACGAGCCAGCGTCGAGCTCGTAGGCGCTGGTCGAGCCGCCGCCCGCGGGAAGCGTGAAGTTCCCGAGGTCGCCGGTGTACGCCCAGGCTGAGCCAGGCACCTCACCCGTCAGGTCCTTGACGATCGTCAGGTGCGCCGGGGGGAGGGTGTTGACGAAGGTATGGCTCTGCTGCTCGCCGCTGGTGACGACCAGGGTCTCGCTGAGATCGTTCGGATCGGCCAGGTAGCCGGTCGGCGGATCGGTCTCGGTGAACGTGCAGGAGGTGCCGACAGGAGCAGCTACGGCGATGGTGCCGGCGCTGCCCGTGGTGGCGGTCTTGCTCAGGCTGCCGCCCGACGTCGACGTGAAGCTCTCGCTGGAGTCGTTCGTCGAGTTGGCGTCATTGCTGTCCTGGACGGTCCCGTTTGGCTGCGCGGTGATGACGGTCCCCGCCAGTGCGGCGGTAGTGGTCGGCCAGGTGCACGAGACCGTGAAGTCGGCGCCCGCGAGCGGGGCTCCCAACGCATCGGTCTTGTGGATGAGCAGGTCGCCGCCGATCAGGAAGCAGGCGGGACCGGCCTTCCGGTTGCTCGCCTGCGACTGCGAGGGGGCGGCCGTCGTCTTGGCGTAGTTGCAGTACTCGTCGCCAACCGGGGCGTCCGAGGGAATGTTCAGCGTGAAGGTGAGGATGAAGTTCTCGGTATTGGGAACGAAGTGGATGAAGTACTTCGCGACCGCCACATCCTCGATGAACACGCAGTCGGTGATCTCGAACTCGGTCCGGCCTGCGACGTCGTCAGGATCCACCGGGTAGGTGATCTCGAAGGTTGCCGTGCCACCGGGTTCGAGCGAACCGCTGACGAGTCGCTTGTCGGTGTTCTCGCTGCCGGGCGTGCTGACCACGCCATTACAGCCGTTGATGGTGGTGTCCTGGGTGATGACCACGTCGTCGGCGCGCACGACGCTGGAGATGCCACCCATGATCGGGGCCAGTGGGCCCAGCACTACATTGAAGATGAGTGCAACTGCTACGGGGAACGCGCGAAGTGGAGTCCGGGATCCTGAAAAACTCATGTTGGATGCCCCCTTGGCATCGGCGGCCGACTGCCGTGCGGCCTGTGTTCTACCGATAAACACGTTTCCTTCTGGAGTCATCCCTGGCTTCAGGGGCCGCCGGTTCGGGGTGGATGAGGCAGATCACCCAGGCTCGAAACGACTTGACTCAACTGGCATTGATGGACCGATGAACGGCACGGATTGGGAGATCCGCGGTCCCCCGCATGATGCGGGGCCGACACTGTACGGCTGGTATCCAGTACTTAGGTACCCCTCGATTTACGCAAGATCAACAATGCGGTGTGGTTGTGTGCAGTACTCGATCGTTTTTCGGTGTCCGCGGGCACCAGCGGTCCTGGTACCCGGGTCGGCTTATGCCTACCGGCCGGCGTCCACGGTGCGTCGGCGACCGATGAAGAGGCCCGCGGCGGAGATCAGAAGGAGGACCCCCCAGACGCCCGTGCTGGCCGAGCTCGGCCCCGCACCGAGGCTGGTGGAGGAGTTGCCCATGCTGGCGCCCGGCGTTCCGGTGCCACCCTGGACGCTCTGCTCCGGGGTCCCGGTGTTGCCCTCGACCGACTGCTCGGCCGACTTGGACTGGGACGGGAACTGGGTGCTGGTCGAGCTGGTGCTCTCCTCGGGGCTGAATGACGCGCTGGCTGACTGCGACTGAGACTGGCTCTGCGACTGAGACTGGCTCTGCGACTGGCTCTGGCTCTGCGACTGGCTCTGGCTCTGCGACCGGCTCTGGCTCTGCGACTGCGATCCGCTGGTCGCGTCGCAGGCGATGGTCATTGCGATAGCCCGATCGAGGACCGCGGACGTCTGCGGCGCGTCGTCGTCGAAGACCTGGGCATGGATGTTCAGGTCGGCATAACTGCCGGTCGCGAGTGCGATGCTCGCTTCCCATCCGGCACCGTTGGGTGCGTACGCGAACTCGGGCTGGGTGCCGTCCGCGGGGGCATCGTTGCCGTCGACCCGCTTGTCCGTGTTCCCGAACTTGAGGAAGTTGTCATCGTCGGAGGCGATGACGCTGACACCGTCGGCCGCGACGACGCCGACGTACAGGATGTGCGCGGAGCAGTCGTAGCGGAGAGAAAGGCGCGACTCGACCGGCTTGTCGGCCTTCCCCGCGCGATACATGTCGGCGAAAGAGTCGGCGATGGTCCAGTCAGCGAAGGATCCGTCGACCCCGATCGATGCCCCGGTGGCCACGTTGGGTGCCGCCGCGAGGGCGGGAGCGGCGAGCCCGATGAGGCTGGCTCCCAGGGTGACGGCGGCGAGGGCGCTGGTGAGGCGCCGACGGCGGGTGTTCATCTTGTGCGTTCGTCCCTTCCTTGGCTCCGCGGGAGGGCAGCTCGCCGCGGAACACTCTGGGTGGTGATCGGGACGCCAGCCCCCTGGACGGATCCGATCAATTGCTCTTGTGCTCGGACCGTACTAGGTCACAACTCACTTGACTAGTACTCCTGGGCACCTTGATCGATGGGGTCTGGGGAGGTGCGGTGCGGTCCGGGGACGACTAGGCGTCGCAACGTGGTGACGGTGAGCAACAATCGGACCCCGGACCCGGTCCCGCTCGCGACTGGTACCGATGCCGGCGGGACGTGGAAAGGCCCCCGCCGGATCGCTCCGACGGGGGCCTCCTGCGATGCAGGCCTTCAGCTGAGGGGTAGCGGCGGCGGCGGACCGTCGCCAGGTTCACGGCGGCGAGGCCACCGAGGGAGATGAGGGCCAGGATCCCGAACGCGATCGCCGGGATGGCGCTCGAGGTTCCCTGGGCGCTGATGGCGCCGTTGCCCATGCTCGCCCCGGGGGAGCCGGTGCCGCCCTGAACGCTCTGCTCAGGGGTGCCGGTGCCGCCCTGGACGGACTCCTCCGTGCTCTGGCTCTGGCTCTGCGACTGGCTCTGGCTCTGCGACTGGCTCTGGCTCTGCGACTGGCTCTGGCTCTGCGACTGGCTCTGGCTCTGGCTCTGGCTCTGGCTCTGGCTCTGGCTCTGGCTCTGGCTCTGGCTCTGGCTCTGGCTCTGGCTC
>JBBQVZ010000157.1:0-6373 GCA_038211015.1 Actinomycetota bacterium
TCGCCGCGGATCAGCCCGTGCGAGCTGGACCTCGTTGAGGGACACCTGGTCTTCGGCATGATGTGGCGCTCGAAGAAGGCGCTGGACCTGTTGCGCGACCCGCGCTGCGTCGTGCACAGCGTGACGTGCGACCGCATGGGCACCGACGGCGATCTGAAGCTCTACGGGCAGATGCTCGACGTGCACGAGCCGGAGCTGCGGCGCGCCTACCAGGCCGCCATCAAGGCGAGGATCGATTGGCAACCCGACGAACCGGAGTTCCATCTCTTCTCCCTCGACGTCGGGTCGGCGGGCTTCACGATCTTCGGGGAGGAGAACCGCGCGCTGGCATGGGAAGCGGGGTCCGAGCTCCGTCGACTGCCGCTCGGATAGCGATGACCGGCGTCCTCAGCCCACCTTCTTGAGGGGCGCGTAGGCGAGCAGCACGCGCTTCTCCCCGACGTCGGAGAACATGATGGTGGCCTCCGCATCGTCCCCCATGCCGCTCACGGTGGTCACGACACCCTCGCCCCAGCGTTCGTGGATCACGGTGTCGCCGGCGGCGATGACGACGGTGTCGCGTTTGGGAACGCCGGCCGGTCGAGGCGCGGTCCACCCGGGCTCGACGTCCGTTGTCCCGGATGTGCCGGGAAGACCGACGACCGAGTACCCGCGCTCCGCTTTCGTGCGGGCGGGAGGGCGACCGTCGCGACGCGGACGGCTCCGGGACTCGTGCTCCTTCAGCTCCAGCAGGTGCTCGGGGAGCTCGGACAGGAAGCGTGAGGCGGGGTTGTACTGGGTCTGCCCGAACAGCGTGCGGCTCCACGCGTGGCAGAGGTAGAGCCGGCGCTGCGCTCGCGTGATGCCGACATAGGCCAGGCGACGCTCCTCCTCCAGGGCGGCCGCGTCGGTCATGGACCGGTAGTGCGGGAAGATCCCGTCCTCCAATCCGACGATGAACACCACCGGGAATTCCAAGCCCTTCGCGATGTGGAGCGTCATCAGCGTGATGACGGACTCTTCCTCGTCGTACTCGTCCTGTTCGCCGACGAGCGAGACCTGCTCGAGGAACCCGGCGAGATCCGTATCGGGCTCATGCGCCATGATCTCTGCCGCGACCCCTGCCATCTCCTGCAGGTTCTCGATCCGACCCTGCGCCTCCACCGTGCGATCCTCCTCGAGCTCGGCCATGTAGCCCGATTCCTGTCCGGCGAACTCGACCATCCGCGGCGGGCCGGCGCCGTCGTCCAGATGACCTTGTAACGCGTCCATCACCTGCACGAACCCGGCGACCGCGCCCTTCGCCCGGGCGGCCAGCGTGACGATCTCGTCGACGCGGCGGGCGGCGGCGATCACGGTGAGGCCCTCCTCGCGGGCGAACGACTCGACGGCGGACACCGTGGCGTCGCCGATCCCGCGCTTCGGCATGTTGACCACGCGACGGAACGAGATGACGTCCTGCGGGTTCAGCAGCAGGCGGAGATAGCCGAGGACGTCCTTGATCTCCTTGCGCTGGTAGAACCGGACGCCACCGAAGACCCGGTACGGAGCGCCGACGCGCATCAGCACGTCTTCGATCACGCGGCTCTGGGCGTTCGTGCGATAGAAGACGGCGACGTCGCCGTAGCGGAACCCCTCGCTCTGGCGGAGCCGCTCGATCTCGTCGGCCACGAAGAACGCCTCGTCGTGCTCGTCCTCCGCTCGGTACAGGACCGCCAGATCGCCGTTGCCTGCCTCGGTCCACAGGCTCTTCGGCTTGCGGAGGACGTTGTGCTCGATCAGCGCGTTCGCGATGCCCAGGATGTTCTGCGTGGAGCGGTAGTTCTGCTCCATCAAGAAGACCGCCGCGTCCGGGTAGTCGCGTTCGAAGTCCAGGATGTTCTTGATGGTCGCTCCCCGCCAGGAGTACACACCCTGGTCCGCGTCGCCGACGACGCAGACGTTGCGGTACCGGGAGGCCAGCAGATTGACCAGTTGGTACTGGGCCCGGTTCGTGTCCTGATACTCGTCGACCAGGATGTATCGGAACCGCTCGTGGTAGTGCTCCAGGACTTCCGGGTGAAGCTGGAACAGGCGCACGGTCTCCGTGATCAGGTCGTCGAAGTCGAGCGCGCCGGCCGCGTGCTTGCGCCGTTCGTACTCGGAGTAGACCCGGGCGACGGTCTCCTCGTAGTAGTTGTCGGCGCTCCTCGCGTACTGGTCCGAGTCGACGACCTGATCCTTCGCCCGGCCGATCGCGGCGGCCATGGCCTTCGGGGGGAACCGCTTGGCGTCGAGGTCCAGGTCCTTCAACACACCGGCGATCAGCCGCTCGGTATCGCCATCGTCGTAGATCGTGAAGCTCGACGGGAGGCCCAGATGATTGTGCTCGCGACGCAGGATCCGAGCGCACGTGGAATGGAACGTGAGGATCCACATCCCCTTGGCGACCCGACCTCCGACCAGACCCTCGACGCGATCGGCCATCTCGCGCGCGGCCTTGTTCGTGAACGTGATCGACAGGATCGCCCCGGGGTTCACGCGGAGCTCGCGGATCAGGTAGGCGACCCGGTGCGTCAGGGCGCGGGTCTTGCCGGAGCCCGCCCCGGCCACGATGAGGACTGGCCCCTCCGTGTGGAGGACGGCCTCGGCCTGGATGTCGTTCAGGCCCTCGAGCAGGGGGGAGCGGACGCTCACGAGCCGATTGTAGGTGGCTCCGGCGACCGCCCTGGTCGCGATGCCTCGCGAGCGCCTGCGACGGGGGTACGCTGGCTGCATCGTGAACGCCGAGGCCACCCTCCCCCGCGCGCAGACGGCGACGCCCCGACCACGCAGGCCGCTCTCCGCACTGATCCTCAGATGGTTCGGCATCGCCTGCCTGATGGTGGCCGCGGGTCTCGGCGGCTACATCGGCTGGTTGCTCTGGGGGACCGGGCTCACCACGAAGGCCGCCCAGCACGACCTGAAGCAGGACTTCACGGCGATCGTCGACACGAAGGATCCGGCGCAGGCGCCTCCGGCGGGCGTCCAGCCGCTCCGCGCCTCCGCGTACGCCGAGCTCATCATCCCCAGGATCGACCTCGATCTGATCGTGGTCCAGGGGACGGACACTGAGTCGCTGAAGAAAGGCCCCGGGCACTATCCCGACACCGCGGATCCCTGGGATCCCACGGGGCGTGTCGGCATCGCCGGCCACCGGACCACGTACCTGGCGCCGTTCTACAGCCTGGACTCGATGCAAGAAGGGGACCCGATCACGCTCAAGACGGAATACGGGACGTTCGACTACATCGTGACGAGCGTGGAAGTGATCCAGGAAGCGGGATCGGGCATCGTGCTGACGCAGACGCAGGAGCCGACGCTGGTCCTCACGACATGTAACCCGAGGTACTCCTCCAGTCAGCGCTTGATCGTCATCGCCGACCGCGTCTGAACGCCGGTCATCCGCTCCGTCAGCAGCCGAGGAAGCCGGGCCACAGGCCGATCAGCCGTCGGTGACACGCCGGTATCTGGGTCCACGATCGCACGGTGAGGTCGCTCGAGCGTTCGTTGTCGAATGGGCACGGGTCCTCGACGACACGGAACGTAAGGGTCCGTCCGTCCAGCTCCCAACGGTAGATCCCCGCCGTGCTCGAGCAGTTGGGGTCGTTGAACAGGCGGATCCGGTCGCCGTCCACCGTGTAGTGACCGAGCGCCTTGAAGCCGGAGAGGTGGTGGTGCAGGAAATAGCGGCCCTCGAAGAAGATCAAGGTCGTTGTTCCGGGGTCGACTCGGTATGGGATGCACCGCAGACAGCGGTACGGCAGTCCCACGACCGGCCCGCCGGCTTCCTCGAGCGACACGATCCGGATGTAGGTTCCGTCGATCGTCGTCGGCTCGCGCGGAGGGATGGGCGTCGTGAAGGGATACGGCTCCATCTCAGGAGTGAGTGTGTCGTTGCGCTCCGGAAGGAAGACGCCCCCGATCTTCACCAAGTGCACGGGAGACGGCGACGTGGAGTTGGTTGGCGTCCCGGCATCCGACGATCCGCCGCCTGCGGAGCCGAACGCGTATCCGGCGGCGATCCCGACGAGCAAGGCGACTGCGGCGATCGCGAGGGCGCGCTTCCCCATGATCAGCAGGATGGAACGCGATCCCGGGACGATGGGATCCGGTTGATCACTCCGGGCACGTCGCCGGCGCCTCGAACAGGAGCGGTTGGTCGAGCGGGAGCACGAACGTGTGGTCGACGAAGAGCGTTCGCGTGCGCATCGCGATCCCGTCGTACCCGATAGACGTCCCGAGCGCGAAGTCGCGGCACCCGCGCAGCCGCCCACGGTAGACGAGGTAGACGCCGGTGGAGGGCTCGATCGTCACGGCGTGGAAAAGAGTGAGCGCCCCGCTGTCGAACGGGACGGCTGCGCCGTTCGGGCTGAGGAAGACATCCACCGCGATCGTGTGGAAGAACGAGAGCTCCGCGCGCTGAGGGATCAGACCGGGGTCTTCGATCGTGACGGGGAACCGGCCGTAGTTCCAAAGCAGGACCGACAGCGCGAACGCGCCGTTCTCTCGGTACGGGATCCGCAGGTAGCCCGTGGAGACCGCCGTCGCGTCGACGCGCGTCGCGGTGCCGCTGAACCCGCCACCCACTTGTTGGAGCGGTTCGTAGTGCATAAGGAACACATACGAACCCACTCCGGACGCGATCAACAGCACGGCGAGGATCAGCGCGACCCATCTAGGCCGGCGACGAGGGCGGCTCAGCGCGTCCGGGAGCACGACCTGCGTGGGTGGGCGGTCGATCGTGGTGGAGCTCATCGGGAGGAA
The DNA here is from genome assembly GCA_038211015.1 of Actinomycetota bacterium. Taxonomy (GTDB): domain Bacteria; phylum Actinomycetota; class UBA4738; order UBA4738; family HRBIN12; genus JBBQVZ01. The sequence continues at coordinate 4,765 of JBBQVZ010000157.1, forward strand.
GGGTACGCCCATCCCGAGCGCGTCGCTATCGACGAGATCACGCGCGGAGGACGTCGCGGAGCGTCGAGAGTCGGACGCGATGCTCGACCTCGTGATCGATCAGGTGGAAGACGACCCAATCGGCCGCCACGTCGAAGCGCTCCCGGTCGTGCGGTCGGTGATAGTCCTGGGGCGACATCGACCGAAGCACGTCGAGCACGAGCGTCCGCGTCGCGGCCAACCGGTCGAGGTGCCGCTCCATCGACTCACCCAGCACCGGCATCAGCCGTCCGTCGTCGATCCGATCCTCGAACGGGAACAGGTCGCGGGGGATCCGGTCCTGCTGATCGAGCACGTCGGAGAACACCCAGTCCACCTCGACCAACGCCACGTGGTACAGGACCGTGCCCACGGTGTCGCCCCCGTCGCCGGGCGCGCGATCGACTGCGTCCGCGGAGATCTCGTCCAGCACCTGCATGGTGTCGTGACGCACCTCTTCGAACGCCGAGAGCCAACGTCCGATCTCGGCGTCGCCTCCGCCGGGGCCCAGCACCAAGCGCTCGCGCTCCGTCAACTCACTCCCACTCGATCGTGCCGGGAGGCTTGGACGTGATGTCGTACGCGACGCGATTCACGCCCGGGATCTCGGCGACGATCCGGCTCGAGATGCGATCGAGCAGCTCGTACGGCAGCCGGGCCCAGTCCGCGGTCATGGCATCCTCGCTCGTCACGACCCGCAGGATCACGGGGTGTTCGTAGGTACGACCGTCGCCCATCACCCCGACGGACTGCACGTCGGCGAGCAGCACCACGAACGCTTGCCACGTCTCTCGCTCCAGGCCGGCGCGCCGGATCTCGTCGCGCACGATGCCGTCGGCGCCGCGGAGCATCGAGAGCCGCTCGGCCGTGACCTCGCCCACGATCCGCACCGCGAGACCCGGCCCGGGGAACGGCTGGCGCCACACGATCTCCTCAGGAAGGCCGAGCTCCGCGCCGACCCGGCGGACCTCGTCCTTGAACAGTTCGCGGAGCGGTTCGACCAGGTCGAACGCCATGTCCTCGGGAAGCCCCCCCACGTTGTGATGGCTCTTGATGTTGGCCGCCGTCGACGACCCGGACTCGATCACGTCCGGATAGAGCGTGCCCTGCACCAGGAACCGCGCGTCCGAGTGGTCGCGAGCGACCTCCTCGAAGACCCGGATGAACTCCTCGCCGATCGCCTTCCGTTTCGCCTCTGGGTCGGTCACGCCGGCCAGCTTGCCGAGGAAACGATCGGCCGCTTTCACGTGAACGAGCGGGATCTGGAAGTGTCGGCCGAACGTCTCCTCGACCTGCGCCGGCTCGTCCTCGCGGTTCAGGCCGTGGTCCACGAACACGCACGTGAGCTGATCCCCCACCGCTCGATGGACGAGGAGCGCGGCGACGGCCGAGTCGACGCCGCCTGAGAGCGCACAGAGCACGCGGTCGGTGCCGACCTGTTCGCGGATCAAGGCGACCGCTCGCTCGATCACGTTGACGGGGGTCCAGTCCGGCAGCAAGCCACAACCGTCGTAGAGGAATCGTTTCAACACGTTGATGCCGCCGACCGTGTGCGTGACCTCCGGGTGGAACTGCACCGCGTACAGCCCGC
>JBBQVZ010000158.1:0-6352 GCA_038211015.1 Actinomycetota bacterium
GTCACCTTCGACTGCGCAGAACCTGAGCGCGTCGCTCGTTTCTGGTGCGAGGTGTTGGGGTACGTCGTACCGCCGCCACCGGAGGGGTTTGCTACTTGGGACGATTTCGATCGCGCGCTGCCGCCTGAGCATCAGGGTTCAGCGTTCGCATGCATCGATCCCTCAGGTGTAGGCCCGCGACTGTTCTTCCAGCGCGTTCCCGAAGGCAAGGTCGTCAAGAATCGGCTGCATCTTGACGTGCGGGTCGGCACCGGGCTCGTGGGTGAAGAGCGCCTGGCCGCACTTGAGGCCGAATGCGCACGACTGGTCGCGCTCGGCGCGGTACGCGTGCGACTACTGCTTGCCGATGGCGACGAGGAGTCGTGCCTCGTGATGCAGGACATCGAGGGCAACGAGTTCTGTCTCGACTGAGTGGCCGCGAACGTGTCCTCGTCGCCCTGCCAGCCGTGCCCGGAACGGCGGACCGGATCGACGACCTAAAGGTCATCCGAGTGAACAAGATCATCGGGCCTGGTCAGTCCCTGTCATGTCGTTGAGTCATCCCGAGCTCATCGCCTCGATCTCTTCGAATCGGAAGCAATCCGCTACGTGGCAATTCACCATGCCGGTCGCCTGCATGAACGCGTAGCAGACGGTCGGGCCCACGAACCGGAAGCCGCGACGCTTGAGATCCTTGCTCATCTCACGTGAGACCGGGGTCTCGGTCGGGATGTCGGCGAGCGTCTTCCAGCGGTTCACGAGCCGTTCGCCGCCCGCCAGGCCCCATAGATAGGTGTCGAGCGAACCGACCTCTTTCTGCACCGCGCGCGTCGCTCGGGCATTGGAGATAGTCGATCCGATCTTCAGGCGGTTGCGGACGATCGACGCATCCTGCATCAGACGTTCGATCTTCGGACCGCGGAACCGCGCGACCTTCGCAGCGTCGAAGCCCGCGAACGCTCGGCGGTATCCCTCGCGCTTGTGCAGGATGGTCGACCAGGAGAGCCCGGCCTGCGCGCCCTCGAGCGTGAGCATCTCGAACAGGTGAACGTCGTCGTGGGAAGGAACACCCCACTCCTCGTCGTGGTACGTGAGGTAGGCGGGGTCCTTCAGAGGCGCCCAGCCGCAGCGCCGGACGACCGTCACGACGCGTGGCCGGTGAGCAGATCCTCGGCCTGCGCGAGTCCCTTCAACGTGTGCTCGATGTCGAACCCGAACCCGTAGCGGACGCCCTTGCCGAGCCCGAACATGTCGCCCGGCACGAGCAGGACCGATCGCTCCGAGCGCACGCGGTCCACCAGCTGGGTCGAACCGACCGGGAGGTCGTACTTCACGTAACCGATCGCGCCGGCGACGGGCCGCACGTAGGTGAACACGTCCCCCTGAGCGCGGATCCACGATTCGAAGTGCGGCAGGTTCGCGCGGATGATCGCGCGGGTACGCGCGAAGATGTTCTCTCGAACCACGGGCTCCATGGCGAACGCCGTGAGCCGATCGGAGATCATCCCGGGCGCGAGCGTCGTGTAGTCATGGCGGATCCGCGTCTGCTCGATCAGCTCCTGCGGCCCGAGCGTCCAGCCGATGCGCAACCCGGGCATCGCGAACGCCTTCGACAGGCCGCTCGTCACGATGACCTTGTCGTAGCGACCCCAGAACGTGGGCGACGCCACGTCGGTGTCGACCTCGGCCCCGCGGTAGATCTCGTCGGAGACGATCCACGCGCCCACGCGATCGGCGGCGGCGATCACAGCGTTCATCTCTTCTTCGGTCAAGACGTGACCCGTCGGATTGTTGGGGTTGCAGACCATCACGGCCTTCGTCTTCTTGGTGACCGCGCGATCGAGCTGATCCAGGTCGAGCTGCCATCGGCCGTCGCGCAGCTTCAGTTTGAACGTGTGCGTGGCGTCGCCGAAGTGCCGTCCGAGGCCCCACCCCTGCATGTAGTTCGGGATCATGAACGCCAGGTTGTCGCCCGGCTCGAGCAGCGTCCAGAGCGTCAGGTGGTTGGCCTCCGAGCCGCCGTTCGTGAGCGAGACGTTCTCGGGCGCGGCGTCGGGATACCAGGCGGCGATGTTCGCGCGCGCTTCGTGCGATCCCTCGGACAGCGGGTACCCCAGAGCGGTCTGCAGGAACGTCTCCGCATCGGCGTTCGGTCCCAGAAGCTCGCGGATCGTCATGGGGGTGACACCCGACTCGGACAGGTCGTAGTCGACGACGTGCCAGTACAGGGACTGCATGCGTTCCATCTGGAAGAGATCGATGTCCACCGGAGCCTCCTCGTTCTGTCGTGGCGAACGTAGCACCTCGGGCGAACGCGTCGCGACGTGTTCGATGACCGACGGGTAGGCTCGAAACATGGGGTTCGAGCGCGCCGTCAGGGTCCTTCGGCTGGACGACATTCGCGCCTCGCTCGACATGGCCGCGTGCATCGATGCCTGCGACCGGGCGTTCGCTTCCTACTCCAGGGGCGGCGCGGAGGTGCCGGGCGTGATCCACTTGGACGTCCCGGAGCGATCGGGCGAGATCCACGTGAAGGCCGGGCACCTGCACGGCTCGCCGTACTACGCGGTGAAGGTCGCGTCGGGCTTCCCCCGCAACGTGGAGCTCGGGCTCCCCGCGAGCGACGGGATGGTCGTCGTGTTCGACGCCGAGACGGGATCGCCGGCCGCGTTCCTGCTGGACCAGGGCTACATCACGGATCTGCGGACCGGCGCGGCCGGTGGGGTCGCCGCCAAGCGCCTTGCTCCGGAGCGGGTCTGGACCGTCGCCGTGATCGGGACCGGCGCGCAGGCGCGATATCAGCTCGACGCGCTCGCGATCGTCCGTCCGGGGTTCACATCGGTGCGCGTCTGGGGTCGCGATCCTGCACATGCGGCGGCGTGCGTCGACGATCTCCGGGCGCGACCGGGTCTGCCCCAGGGTTGTTCATACGAGGTCTCCGCCTCCGTCGAGGACGCCGTCGACGACGCGGACGTCGTGATCACGTGCACCGCCAGCCGGACCGCGCTGCTGCGCGGCGAGTGGTTGAAGTTGGGAGCGCACGTGACCGCCGTGGGCTCCGACGGCCCCGGCAAGCAGGAGTTGGATCCGAGCGTCCCGGCGCGTGCCGACCTCCTGGTCGTCGACAGCCGAACGCAGTGCGCGGAGATCGGCGAGCTGCACCACGCGCTCGCCGCGGGGTTGATCGACGAGCGCAAGGCGGTCGAGCTCGGCGAGATCTGCGCGCTCACACATCCGGGGCGGACCTCGGCGAGCCAGTTGACGGTATGCGACCTCACCGGGGTCGGCGTGCAGGACGTCGCCGCGGCGAACGTCGTGATGGAGCACGTCGGCGAACGCGGCGACGTGATGGAGCTCTGATCCATGACCCAGCCCTCACGGAGGTTCCTGCGGATCGTGTGGAGGCTCCATCGCTTCTGGTACCGCGTCTCTGGCGGACGCATCGGCGCGAAGATGTCGGGGCTTCCCATGCTCGAGCTCACGACGACCGGACGAACGACCGGGCAGGCGCGGAGTGTGCTGTTGACGTACCTCCGAGATCCCCGCGGGTACATCGTGATCGCGTCGAACGCGGGGAGTGCGAACGATCCCGCATGGTGGAGGAACCTGCAGTCGCATCCCAGCGCCACCGTCCGAACGGGACGGATCGTGCGCGATGTGCGGATGCGACCGCTCGATGGTGACGAGCGCGCGGACTCCTTGGACCGAGCGATCGCTGCGTACCCCGGGTACGCGACCTACGCGAAGACGGCGGGGCGTACGATCCCCGTCGCATTGCTCGAAGTGGAGCGCGGCACCGCGGGTTAGACGGTGAGGCTGCGGAGCACTTCTTCGTGCACCAGACCGTTGGACGACACGAGGCTCCCACCGTGCGTGGGCGCCGACCCGTCGACCTGGGTCACGCGTCCGCCGGCCTCGGTGACGATCACCACCAGCGGCGCGAAGTCCCACTCCGAGAGTTCCGGTTCGATCATCACCTCGGCCGCGCCCCGGGCCACGAGCATGTGTCCCCAGAAGTCGCCGAAGCCGCGGTTCCTGCGGGCGCCACGGATGAGCCGCATCAGGTCGTCGCCCATCGGGGTGCCAGCCCATGCCTCCAGGTCGCCCAGAACGACCATCCCTTCGGCGGTCGTCGGCGCGGCCGACACGCGCATCTCCCGGCCGTTCCAGGTGGCTCCGCCGCCCTTCGTGGCGGCGTACCGCTCTCCGAGGGCCGGAGCGTTCGCCAACCCCATCACGTACTCGCCGTCCACCTTGAGCGCCAGGAGGTTCGCCCAGATCTGGATGCCGGCGGCGAAGTTCCGGGTGCCGTCGATCGGATCGACGATCCACATCCGCTCGGACGATCCTTCGATGCCGCCCTCCTCACCGCGGATGGCATCGTCGGGGAACCGCCGTCCCAGCTCCTCTCGGATCATCGCCTCGACCGCCAGGTCGGCCTCGGTGACCGGTGTGGCGTCCGCCTTCCACGTGACCTCGGGGTCGTGTCGGAAGTAGGAGAGCGCCATCTCGCCGGCGCGATCGGCCAGCTCCTCCGCGAACGCCAGCTCGGCAACGTAGGTCGGTTCGCCCATGGCGCGCCACGATACCCGACGCTCCAGGGGCGCATGCACCGATGTCGGCTAGGCTGGACCCACATGCAGACCACCGTTGAGAACACCGACAAACACACCGTCAAGCTCACGATCGAGGTGCCGGTCGACGAGTTCACCAAGGACCTGGACCGTGCGTACCGGAGCATCGCGAATCAGGTCAAGATCCCGGGCTTCCGCAAGGGGAAGGTTCCCAAGAAGATCATCGACGCCCAGATCGGCCGCGACGTGGTGCGCGAGGAGTTCCTGTCGAGCTCGGTGCCGATCTACTTCCGCGACGCCGTTCGCGAGGAGGATCTGGCCCCCATCAGCGATCCCGACATCCAGCTGGAGCAGGTCGAGGACGACAAGCCGCTGATCTTCACCGCCACGGTGGAGGTGCGGCCGCGCCTGACCCTCACCCAGGACGACTACCGGGGCTTGAAGGTCGAGAAGCCCGCTACCCAGGTGACGGACGAGGAGATCGACGAGTGGGTCGATCGTCTCCGCGAGCGGTTCGCCGAGCTGGAACCGGCCGATCGCGCCGCTCGCCAGGAGGACTTCGTCACCATCGACGTTCGAACCACGTTGCACGGCGAGGAGGTCGCCGAGGCCAGCCGCACCGACTACCTCTACTTCGTGGGCTCGGGTGAGTTCGGCCCCAAGCTGGACGAGGAGCTCGTGGGCTCGAAGCCCGGCGACATCATGAAGGTCAACGACGCGTTGCCGGATCGGTTCGGTGAGCTCGGCGGTACCGACGTGAGCATCCAGATCCTGGTGAAGGACGTGAAGGCGCGCAAGCTCCCCGACGCCGACGATGGGTTCGCGAAGACCGCTTCGGAGTTCGACACGCTGACGCAGCTCCGCGACGACCTCCGGGAGCGACTCGCCGAGATGAAGGAACGCGAAGCCGAAGGCGTGATCCGCGACCGCGCGCTCCAGGCCATGATCGACACGGTGAGCGTGGAGCTTCCCGAGTCGCTCGTCGTCGAGGAGACCGAGCACCGCATCTCGCACGCCGGCGAACGCGCCGAGCGCGCCGGCCTGACGCTCGAGCAGGTGCTGGAGTCGCAAGGCTGGGACGAGGCTCGTCTGCGCGAGGATTCCCGCGACCACGCGATCCGCGCCATCAAGTCCGATCTGGTCCTGGAGGGCATCGCCCGGGCCGAGAAGCTCGAGGTCACCGCGGACGAGATCGGGGCCCAGATCTCGGTCCTGGCACAGGCATACGGCCGCGAACCCAAGGAATTGGCGAAGGCCCTTGACCGAAGCGGCCAGGTCGTCACGCTCGCCGGGGATATCATCAGAGGGAAAGCACTCGACCTTCTGGTCGAACGTGCCGATATCGAACCGGAAGGCCCGGTCGATCCCGTGGCCGACGCCGAGGCTGAGATCAAGGCCGACGAGCCGGACACCGAGGCAACGTCGGAGGAGAGCATATGAGCGACATACAGAACTACCTGGTTCCCATGGTCGTCGAGCAGACGAGCCGCGGCGAGCGTTCGTTCGACATCTACTCGCGCCTGCTGAAGGAGCGGATCGTCTTCCTGGGAACGCCGATCGATGATCAGGTTGGCAACCTGATCATGGCGCAGCTCCTGCACCTGGAGTCGGACGATCCCGACAAGGACATCCACCTGTACATCAACTCGCCCGGGGGCGACATCACGGCGCTGTTCGCGATCTACGACACCATGCAGTACATCAAGCCGGACGTGTCGACGATCGTGATGGGCCAGGCGGCCTCGGCCGCCGCGGTGCTGCTGCTCTCCGGTGCGCCAGGCAAGCGCTTCGCGCTCCCG
>JBBQVZ010000159.1:0-6276 GCA_038211015.1 Actinomycetota bacterium
GGTTCAACCACCGGCGACTGCTCGAGCCGATCGATTACGTCCCGCCCGCCGAGTTCGAGGAGGCCTATCGACGAGGACACGACCCGAGCTACGCTGACGAACCCACAGAGCCGAGCCTCCGATGAACCCGGGGCGATTCAATGATGCGTGAAGGCGCAAGTGTGTTTCCGCCTCGTGTGTACAGGAAGAGATCAATCAGGGGTTGATGTCCGATTGCCTCCAAGTGCTGAAACAACATGGAGATGGTGTCCTGGCCAATCTGACCGCCAAGGTCAGGTCTGTCAGCCGTGACGTACACCACAATCCGGCTTCCTCGTAGCGTTTCGATCTGTTGAATCATCGAGACCCTTGCTGCGGGGTCGGAAAGTGTCGTGGTAATGACCGGAGCCGGAACTGCTGAGACACCGCCGGTTCCAGATCCCGCTCTCGCCGCCGGCGGTGTAGTCGTACCCGCAGGTGTTGGACGTCGAGTTCGTTGTTTCGACATTGAGCCCCCTTGCCGCCGATTCTCCCAGAAGGACCTCTAGCTGAAGTTTCATCCTCGGTCGAGGATGCGACCGTCACACCGTGCTGCTACTCGGATCTGTCCGGATTCGCGTCCGGGTGGCGGCCGAAGCTATAACCCCACAACTGGGTGACCGACATCGTGAACGCCGTCATGACTGGCGACATGTGGCAACACACGGCGATCTTCCTCACGTGGGATGAATGGGGTGGGTTCTACGACCATGTGATGCCACCTCGGGTCGACGACATCGGGCTCGGGTTCCGCGTGCCGCTGCTCACCATCTCGCCTTACGTCAGACGTGGGCTGATCGACGACACGCTCGGCGAGTTCTCGACACCGCTGAGGTTCGTCTCGGACAACTGGGGTCTCAGCTACCTCACGCCGCGGATCGCGAACACGCACAACTTCGAGCACGTCTTCGACTTCACGAAACCGCCGCGAGCACCCCAGCCCACCTCGACGAAGGCGAAGACCTACGGACAGCCGTTCGGTTTCGTGCCGCCCGAGGGCTACCCAGGCTGGCCGCCCGGAACACAGCCGTCCGACTACATCACGTTCTGACTGCGACGTGCGCTCGGGAGTGCTTCGGAAAATGGTGCGCTGTTTGCCAGCATGGGATCCCGCATCGGACTAGCCGGTGAAAGCTTAGTATGTCGGCTCCAGTCGTTTCTCGAGGAGAAGGAAGGATAGTGCCGAAGCTCACCGGGCAGTTGGGTCCGCTCGAGCGGTCGATCATGGAGGTGGTTTGGGATCGAGATGACGACGTGACGGTGCGTGATCTCCTGGATACCCCGGACACACGAGAGCTCGCCTACACAACGGTGATGACGGTGATGGATCGCCTCTGGCGGAAGGGTTTGTTGTCCCGTGGGCGCGCCGGTCGCGCGTATGTCTATCGATTCCGGATAACGAGGGAACAGTATGTTTCCGGCCTGGTCGGCCAAGTCCTCGCGAGCGCGCAGGATCGGCGAACCGTCCTTCTCGGGTTCGTGCGGGGCGTGAGCGAGTCAGACCGCGAAGAGCTACGAAAGCTCATCCGCAAGGTAGAGCGGGAGCATCAAGTAAAGAGATCGTGATGCGGGTCGGACTCCTCCTCCTGTTGACATTGGGAAGCGCTCTGATCCCCTACGCTCTCGGAGGCCGTGCCTTCTCCGCAGGTCCGCACTATCTCGTCGCGCTGGCTCTCGTGTCCCTTGCCGGGACCGCCAGCGGCATGGCGCTGTTCATCGGCGCGATGATCGATCCCTCGAACCTCTCCGCGAGAGATATCCCTGAGGCGGTCGGTTATTGCGTGGATGCCGCCGGCCGGTTCTTCGCCCACCCCGTCGACCACTGGCCGCGTATCATCGCCGCCTTGATCCTGCTCGGCTTCCTTGGCAGGCTCGCGACGGCGACCGTCACCACCCTTCGCGATGGTCGTCGAGGCCGGCTCCCGCGGGGAAGTCTCCCCGGGGAGGCCGAGTTGAGCCGGCTGACGTTTGGCGGTCCTCAACCGGGTGTCAGGATCGTCGCTCATCCGCTCCCTGTCGCCTATACGACTGGTCTCTTCCTGAGACAGATCGTCGTTTCAACGGGTTTGCTCGAAGGACTAGAACCGCTCGAGCGCGATGCGGTGATCGCACATGAACAAGCTCACGTTCGCGGCGGACACAATGGGCTCATGTTCATCGGAGGCGCATTGGCCAAAGCGTTCGGATTCTTCTCGCCCGTAAAGCGGGCGGTTCAACAACTGCTGCTCGGGCTCGAATCCGCCGCAGATGATCGAGCGGTCACCGTGATCGGCAGCCGTATCATCGTCGCTCGAACAATCGCGAAGCTCGCCGAGCGATCCGCCTTCTGTCCCCCCGCTCCGAGTCTCGGCGCAGTGTCGTCCAACGTGGTGCTACGGGTTCGGCGTCTCGCCGCGAACGAGCCATCCGGTGGTTCACGCGTAGCGCTCCTTGGCCAGATCATCGTTGCGTTCGCGATCGCGGTCCTTGTCGCTCAGGGGGTAGCTCTCTCCCTCACGTCGTCGAGCGGCGTGAGCAGTGCCCAACAGCTTCATTCCGTTTGCCACCTTCCTCACGCTCTTCCGCCGGTCGCCTGATCACTCTTCGCGATGGAGAGTTCCTACGACGATGTGTAGGATGTGATGTCCTATGGGGCGGCTGGCCGGCGATGAGGAGGTAGCGGTGCGCATCAGGTTGGTCTTGGTGCTGGCAACGCTCCTCCTGGCCGCGTGCGGAGCGAGTGTGGCGACCACAAACGAGGCGACGCCGACCGACAGCGCGAGCGGGATGCCCGATATGGGAGATGGGGATGGATCCTTCGCTTTCGGCGAGCCAGGGGACCCGAAGATGGTCGACCTGACGATCAGGATCGACCAGCTAGACCCGTTCCAGTTCACTCCCGAGATGGTCGAGGTGAAGGCCGGTGAGACCATCCGATTCGTCGTTTCGAACCGGGGAGCGACAGACCATGAGTTCGTGATCGGCGATATGGCGTTCCAGGAACAGCACGAGAGCGAGATGATGGAGGAGGGCAGCGGCATGATGACGAGTGAGCCGAACGCCGTTGTGGTCGCACCCGGTCAATCGATCGATGTCTTCTGGCGGTTCACCACGCCGGGGACGTACGTCTACGGTTGCCATGTCTCCGGCCACTTCGCAGCAGGGATGAAGGGCGAGATCAAGGTCGCGTGATCCTGCCGGTCCTTCCGATCAAGGGCCGTCGCGAAGGGAGCGCGTCAGCAGACGGCGGCGAGGATCGGGTAAGGATTTACTGCATCCCCGATCACGGAATAGCTATAGGCACTTGCTGGCCAGCCCGAGGGTAGCGCGTCCGGATGCCATTCGAAGTGGTTATGCGGTGTCGATGTATCACCCGTCGCACCGACATAGCCGATCACGCTCCCCGCGGAGACCGCTCCCAAAGACCCGATCTCGGACATGTGCGCGTTGTAGGTCCAGCCCTGGCTCCCGATCACTCGTACGGATAACCCACCGAGGGTGTTCGAGGCATCCTCCGCGGTACCGCTGAAGGTCGCGTAGATCGGAGTGCCCTCAGGAGCCATGATGTCGTTGCCCGCGTGCAAATGGTATCCGCCACCATAGCGAGGAGCACCGAAGCTGTCGGTGAGTCCTCTGGGTTCGCCAACGGGGCATGCCTGGAAGATGCCGCCGACCTGAGCCGATCCACCGGAGCTGCTCGGAGCAGGCGGCACCAAGGCGGCGAGCTCCGCCTGATACTTCCGGCTGAGACTCCCAACGATGCGCTCGGCGTCAGCACGCTTCGCGGCGATATCCGCGATGATCCGCCGCTGCTCCTCGAACTTCGCCTGAAGAGACGAAAGTTCCTGCTCCATGGTTTGGAGGGCTGCCGCCCGCTTCGACATCAGCTCCTGCTGGCGGTCGAGGTCCCCATCGAGTTGGTTGCGGAGGTTCGCAACCGCCGTCGCCAAGTCGTTGTCGGCCTGCGCCACGGCGGCTGAATACTCCAGCCGGTCGGCAAGGTCGACGAGTGTCGCGGCGCCGAGGAGGAATTCAAGGCCGGTACCCGGCCCTTGGATGAAGATGGCTCGTGCGCGCCCACCCAGCCGGGTGTTCAGCGTCTCGAGCCGCGCGTTCGCGATGGCAATCGCCTCGCGTGTTGACGCTACCTCTGCTCGGATGGCTTCAAGGGATCCTTCAGCCGATGTGACCCGAGCGGCCACGGCATCGGTCGCCTCCGACAACGCGTCCAACGCGGCCTGCTGGACGCGAACCTGCGAGTCGATCCCGGCCAGGCTGGCCTTCGCAGCCTCGAGTTGAGACTTCGTGTCGGCGCTCGCCGTCGGGATGAACGTTGCGGAGACGACGGCGACCGACACGAGTGCGACCAGATATCTCGACCGCGTCGCGTTCACGCATGAAACGGCGACTCTCCGATACGGATGGGTTGGCAAAGTTCGTGAATCCTACACGACGTCGTAGGCAGGACCTGGGAGGCGCTACTTCGAAAGGATGATGGCGCCCGCGATCGCTAGAGCGCCAGCCATCGGGTATCCCGCTACGAGGTCCTGCAATCCCGGAGACATCAACGTGAAGAATCCCAGGTGCTCGAGGAGGTGGGAGCTGAACACGAGGGCGGCGAGACCGACGAGCGACCACCCGAGGATCCTTCGTCGCGTGTACGCAGCCGGCGAGAGCTTCTTCGCGCTCGCGGCCTTCGTCTGGGCGACCTGCGTCTCGCGTACACGCGCCTCTCGCGCCTTGTCTCGGCGCTTCGGTGGTGACTTCCGCTTCGTTCTCTTCTTCGACTCCGGCATGAGAAGCCCCCAGGACGCGCTCGTATGGCGTTCGATTCTACGACGCTGCATCGTAGATGTTCTTTGGGTATCTCTAGCAGACGTTCCGCTGCATGAGTCGGTCAATGCGACCTAGCCGGAGCACGCTTTGGCACCGAGATATGGGCGTGCAAGACCGGGCGACTCAAGTAGGCTTCTGAGCTTGGAGGTAGCGCCTACTTCACGAACATGTCGGGGTCGGCGGCGAACCTTGTCTTGCATGACTCCGAGCAGAAGTAGTAGTAGGTCTGGCCGTTGTACTCCTTGGTGCCTGCAGCCGTTGCGGGGTCGATCTCCATGCCGCATACGACATCCGTGACCTTCTCCGCGACTCCCTCCTTCGGTGCCGAGATGCTGACGTCGATGATGTCCGGAATGGCTGACCGGCGGTTGGCGCGCAGTACGTTGAACCTGAACCGTCGGAGGCGGCTCGCGTTGCCGACCACGGAGAGTGAGCTCAGAGCCATCGCTGCAGCCGCGATCATCGGGTTGAGCAACAGACCGGTGATCGGGTACAGCAAGCCGGCGGCGATGGGGATCCCGACCGTGTTGTAGCCGAAGGCGAACACGAGGTTCTGGCGGATGTTCCGCATCGTGGCGCGACTGATAGCGATCGCTGAGACGACCCCGTTCAGGTCACCGGATATGAGCGTCACGTCCGCAGCCTCGATGGCCACGTCGGTCCCCGTCCCGATGGCGATGCCGACGTCCGCCTGAGCCAGGGCGGGGGCGTCGTTGATACCGTCCCGACCTGCCCACGATCGCGTGCACCACGAACGATGGCTTCGCCGAGCGGGTGTTCCGAGTTTGTTCTGCGGAAGCCACGAGGCGGAGGAGCTGGTCCTCATCGAAGCTGTTGATCGGGCAGGAGGTCCGTCAGGGAGGCGACGACATACGTCTCCCTCCGACACACCCTCTTCTCAGCCATCTCACACGTCCTTCACATGGGCGGAGGAGATTGAGGATCATTGAAGAGAGGTCGGGTGGATGGATGAGAGAGGGGCCGTGAGAGCCGCCGTTGGCGCACAGCAAGCATCCGACGTGACCGAGATCACGCTGCTGTCGTCCGATGCCTGCCACCTTTGTCACGACGCGCGCCTCGCGATCGAGGAAATCGGCGAGATGTTCCCGATCAGGATCCGAGAGATCGACATGGCGACACCGGAGGGACGGCTGATCCTTGAGCGGTTCCGGCCACCGATGCCCCCTGCGGTCCTCATCGACGGTGAGCTCTTCAGCTTCGGCAGATTGTCACGGAAGAAGCTCGTGCGATACCTGGAACGGGCGGCCTAGTTGGGCGGGCTGCTGACCACCGGTTCCATCCTCGCGGCCTTCTTCGCAGGCGCAGTGGCGCTGTTCAGCCCCTGCTGCATCGTGTTCCTGTTCCCCGCCTACCTCGCGTCGGCGGTGAAGAACCGCCGCTGGAAGCTGCTGCCTTTGACACTCGTGTTCGGGGCCGGCATCG
>JBBQVZ010000160.1:0-6246 GCA_038211015.1 Actinomycetota bacterium
AACCCCTGATCGGGGCACCCTCACGCCGTTGCTAGAATCCTGTCTCGTTCCACGTCGGAGTGGCGGAACTTGGTAGACGCGCTAGGTTGAGGGCCTAGTGTCCTTTGCGGGACGTAGGGGTTCAAATCCCCTCTCCGACACAAGGTTGTCTGTAGAGATGAGAGGATGCCGGAACCTCGACCGCGGTCCCCGATCTCGGTTTGCAAGGATCGATCTGCGAGGACGGAGGGGGATGGCTCGGCCGTTAAGCGTCGAGAGCAGCGTAGGGACGATTCAGGTCTACCTGGACAGGTCGTCAGCTCTCGCCGTGCTCTTGGACGAGAGTGGCGAGGCGGTTTCTGAGACGCCAGGCACGATCGGAAACCCCAGTCAGCTCGCCCAGCTCATCGCCGACGCGGTGGAGATTCCCATGGCGGAGGCTCAGGAACTCACGATATCGCTTGTCGATATGGCCCGATCCAAAGGCAGGCGATGGCGCTGGCTGGCGGCAGGCTGAACCCGAAACCGCCTCGACCTGCAGGATGAACGCGTTGCCTCTCAGTACCCGCCCTTGGGACATCCCACTAAGAGGAACGCCGCCGCCAAGATCATGAGGATCATCGGAGTCCGTTCGGCGAGTCGATGCAGATAGGACCACATGACATGCACCTCCTGTCGGGCTTTTCAAGCAATACGGGTGGGCTCGCCTCGCGGCTCGTTCACGAGATCGGTGGCTAACGGAGGCGCATGCGGCGGAAGCCGTGGTCATCACGTCGATGTTCGGCGAGCGCTAGCCTGCGGGTCTGGGGCGTATCGGATCTGAAAGGGGAATGGGATGGAACGGCATCCGGGTGTGTTCGTATCGAAAGGCCGATACCGATCAGTGGGAACCCGATCCGGAGGTTCCGGGTAGCGAAGTGCATGTGCTCGTCGAGGCCGACGGTGTGCAGGCCGGCTTGACGCGGTTCCTGGAGGCGGATGCGCCGGTCCCGTGGACGTCCTCAGCCCGGGAGGTGTTCATGGTCCTGGAGGGGTCGGTGAGGATCGAGATCGAGGGCGGAGCCGTCTTGGAGCTCGGAGTCGGTGACATGGCGTCCTTGCCCGAGGGTCTCGCGACGATGTGGCACGTCACGGCGCCGTTCGGGACATCTTGCGACGCTCGCGGGCGGGAGCTACGACGCGACGGGCATCTCGGCCGCGAACAAGGCTCGAAGTGCAACGGCCGGAACGGGCTTCGAGAACAGGTACCCCTGGCCCAGGTCGCAATGCAGCGTCCGTAGGTCCTCGAGTTGCCCCGAGTCCTCGATGCCTTCGGCGACCACCTCCATGCTGAGGCTGGTCCCCATGGCGACCATGGCCGCCACCAACGCTGACCCCTTCGAGTCGCGGCCCAGGGCATCGATGAATGACTTGTCGATCTTGAGGATGTCGAGGTTGAACTGCCGGAGGTAGCTCAGGGACGAGTAGCCAGTGCCGAAGTCGTCGATCGCCAAACGGATGTCGGTCTCGCGTAGTTGTTCGAGCTTCAACACGTTCCCTTCGCTGTCCTGGATCAGCGCCGACTCCGTCACCTCCAACACCAGCCGGGCGGGGGGAAAGCCGGTTTCCGAGAGCACGTCTCGAACCTCCTGAACGAACCCCGGTTGCTGGAGCTGGGATCCCGACACGTTGACGCTCACGTACGGTGCCGATCCCCCGGTTCCGAGCCCCCATCCGGCCGCCTCGCGGCAAGCCTCGGCCAACACCCAGTGCCCGATGTCGATGATCAGCCCCGTTTGCTCGGCGAGCGGGATGAACTCCATGGGCGGGACTAGACCTCGGTCGGGATGCTGCCAACGGACGAGGGCCTCCGCTCCCACGACAGTACCGGTCTCGATCGAGACGATCGGCTGGTAGTGCAGCAAGAATTCGCCACGACTGAGGCCGCGCTCGATGTCGGACCGCATGGCCATCCGCTCCTTGATCCCCTCCTGCATCGACGACGAGTAGAACTGGAATCCTCTTCGACCCTGCCTCTTGGCCTCATACATCGCGAGGTCGGCATCGATAAGCAGCTGCCCCGTCAGTTGCCCGGTCGTCTCCCTCCCACCGCCTGCCGCGGAACCCAAAGCGATGCCGATGCTGGCGTGAGCGAATACTTCGACATCGCCGACGACGACCGGGTCCGCGAGCGCCTCGATGATCCGTTGCGCCGCGCGCGAGCCGTCGTGTTCGCTCTTCATCTCCTCTATGAGTACCGCGAACTCATCTCCGCCCAATCTGGCGATGGTGTCCTCGGCACGGACGGCTCGCCTCAGCCGCTCGGCCACCTCGATGAGCACGGCATCTCCGAGGGCGTGTCCGTACGTGTCGTTGATGTCCTTGAAATCGTCCAGATCGGCCAGCAAGAGACACAGGGAGTGCCCCCTTCGGGCGGTGCGATCGAAGGCATGAGCGAGGCGATCTTCGAACAGGGCGCGGTTGGGAAGCGCCGTGAGCGGATCGTGGAACGCCTGGTGTCGCAGGGCCTCCTCCAGGATGAGCCGCTCGCTCTGGTCGCGGATGTTCAGCAGGCATCCGGCGATGTCAGGATCGTCGTACCTTCCGATCACGACCGCCTCCACGCTCAGCATGCCGCCGTCGGACCTCCGCATCCGGAAGTCGACCGATCGCTGGGAGTCCGGACTGAGCCCGGCCTGCTCCAGGACGGCGAACACGTTGTCGGCGTCACCAGGGTCCAGGAAGTCGCGGATGTTGTGGCCGACGACGTCTTCCACCGTCCATCCCAGCATCCGCTCGATGGAGCTGCTTTGGAACGTCACCCGTCCGTCGCGGTCGAGGACGGTGACGAGGTCGGACGACTCCGACATCAGCGACTCGAACCTCCGCTCGCTCCCTCGCACAGCCGTCTCCTTCACCTCACTGGCGATGAGCCGGCGTCGCGCTCGCTCGACGCGCCTGAACATCAGCACGAGGAAGAGGCCGCCGAGGATCAGCGTCAGGATGGAGCCGTACTCTCGCCACAGCTCGTCGGTCTCGGCCCGCTCCCCAAGCGAAACCCTGGCGGCGTTGAGGTCTCGTTGAACGGCATCGAACGCCGGGGCGAGTTGGAGGGCGCCGCGGTGGACGGCTTGCGCGTAGTGCGCGGTTTGCCTGAGCTCCCACACGTGAACCGCGACACGTCGGTACTCTGCGTAGTCCGTCGTCACCGGACCCGGATCGAGGGAATCGATCGACGCGGTCGCATCAGCTTGCTGTGTAGCGACCTCAGGGTCGGCGCCGGGCACGTAGGGGAGCGTGCCGCGGGCGATCTGCTCGAGCAATGTCGCGTGGAGGTGACCGACGCGGAGTTGCGCCTCGACGACGAGGGCCGATTGCGTTCGGGCCGATTCCGCTCGCCCCTCCAATAGGAGGAGTACCCCCACCATGGCGAGGATCACCACGGGGATGATGAGCGCGCCGAACACTCGGCTGGTATGGCCGAGTCCCTGTTTCCATCTGATCACATAGGTTGCATCGGGAAGAAACTTCGCCAACTTGACCTGCGGCGGCTTCGTTTCAGCTGGTCACGGCGTTGATGAGCTCATCGATCGCGAGACGCGTGAGCGGCAAGGCGATGAACTCCTCCACCCGGGCCGACTGGCGTTCACGTTCCACCGCAGACTCGCTCGGGTCGAGCCAGCGCTCGCAGGCGTCCTCCCCGATGTGACCGAGTTGCGCGATGAGCATCGAGAAGTCGCCGCGCCGGACGATCCGGCCGGGTCCGCCCATCTCGAGATATGCCTCGTAGAGGCTCCGTGCCCGTTCGGCGCTCCCGAGGGCGAACTCGAACAGGACGAGAGCCAGCTCCTGGCTCGGATCCGCGAGTCCGCAGTTCTCCCAGTCGATGACGCATAAGCTGCCGGCCGCCGTCGGCAGGACGTTGTCGGCCCACAGGTCGCGATGACAGGTCTGCAGGTTGCGTGGCTCCTCGATGAGCTCCTCCAGAGCGACGAGCTCGTCGCGCATCTCCGCCAACCGGCTCGCGAACGGCGCCCCGTGCGTATGAAGCTCCTTCAACAGCGCGTCCCACCGCGCGCCCCCGACGGGTTCGGTGTACCAGGGGTCGGTCGGGAGCCGCCCGGGAAACCGAAAGCGGTGGATCGAGGCGACGATGCTCCCTACCTCGATCGGGTCGACGTTCGGCTCTCGTTCACGGAGATTGACCCATTCGAAGACCCGGACCTGCACCCCTCTCAGATCGAGGAACACGCCTCCGTCACCGGCACGGACGATCGCCGGGGACGGGATACCGGCGGCGTGCGCCGCCTCCTGGTAGTCCGCGTACTCGCGCACCTCATCCTCAGGGAACGGGTCGAACTGTTCCTTCACCGCGAACGACCCGAGCGACGTCGACAGCCGCCAGACCTGACCGACCTCCCCGCGCGCGACCGGTCCCGACAGCACGGGTTGGTCTCCGAGTGAGAATCGCTCGGCGATCTCGGACGCATCTCCGACTTCGAGCATCGTGGGAGCATAGGCGGCCGGGCGGAAGGGACGATCGTCATGCACGAAGGCCTTGCCTGGATGGAGACCTCGGTCGAGGGCCGCGACTGGTTGGCTCGGCTCCCCGGGCTCGCCGACGACTGTGCGGAGCAGTGGTCGCTCACGCTCGGCGAGCCATTCACGTACGCCTTCGCCTCGTTGGCGCTCCCCGCGACACGCGAGGACGGCTCCGCCGCGGTCCTGAAGATCCAGTTCCTCGACCGCGAGAGCGAGCACGAGGCCGCAGCCTTGAAGCTCATCGGTGGGGACGGCGCAGTCAGGCTCATCGCGTACGACGTTGCTCGCCGCGCGCTGTTGCTCGAGCGTGCCGATCCGGGGACGCCGCTCAAGGAACTGGAGCCGGATCGAGCCCTCGATGTGTTCGTCGATCTCCTCCCGCGTCTGTGGAAACCGGCCGACGCTCCCTTCCGGCCGCTCGCCGACGAAGCCGCCTGGTGGGCCGGTTCCCTTCCGGATGATTTCGAGCGCGCGGGCCGGCCGTTCGAGCGGGCGCTGTTGGACGCGGCGCTCGAGGCGATCGAGAGGCTCAGCGGGTCACAGGGGGAGCAGGTGTTGGTGAACCAGGACATGCATGCCGACAACGTCATCCGGGCCGAGCGCGAGCCCTGGCTGCTCATCGACCCGAAGCCGCTCGCGGGGGAACGGGAGTTCGGCATCGCCGCGACCGTCCGAGGCCGAGAGTTGGGACACAGCTGCGAGGCCGTCGTGCATCGTCTCGATCGACTGACCGGTGAACTGCAGCTCGATCGGGAACGTGCCCGAGGCTGGACGCTGGCGCAGACGATCGCGTGGGCGTTCGACGGCGACGAAGCTGACCCCGTGCACGTCGAGATCGCGCGATGGCTATGGGAGGCTGGTCGATGATGGATGCACGTGCGATCCACTCCGACCGCGACGCGTCATGGTGGCGATCCGGCGTCCTCTATCAGATCTACCCTCGGTCGTTCGCCGACTCCGACGGCGACGGGCACGGCGATCTCGAGGGCATCATCGATCATCTGGACCACCCGGCGTGGCTCGGGATCGACGGCATCTGGCTGAACCCCGTCGGGCCCTCGCCGAACGCCGACTGGGGATACGACGTGGCGGATTACATCGCCGTTCACCCGGACTTCGGCGACCTGGGAGTGCTCGACCGGCTCGTCGCCCGGGCCGGGGAACGAGGGATCCGCGTGATCCTCGACCTGGTCCCCAATCACACCAGCGACCGGCATCCGTGGTTCCTCGACGCGCGATCGAGCAGGACCGCCCGACATCGGGACCGGTACGTGTGGGCCGACGCGCGACCCGACGGTTCGCCGCCCAACAACTGGGTGGCGGTGTTCGGAGGGGCCGCGTGGACCTGGGACGAGACGACGCAGCAGTACTACCTGCACAACTTCCTATCCGAACAGCCCGACCTGAACTGGTGGAACGAGGAGGTTCGAGCCGCGTTCGACGACATCCTGCGGTTCTGGTTCGATCGCGGGATCTCGGGGTTCCGGATCGACGTCGCGCACGGGATCGTCAAGGATCGCGAGCTGCGCGACAACCCACTCGCCACCCCTGAGGATGATCCACTGAGCCGCGCGCTCGGGCAGCGACAGATGTTCAACATGAACAGGCCCGAGGTGCACGACGTCATCCGACGTTGGCGCGCGATCGCGGATACGTACGAACACGAACCCATCCTGCTGGGCGAAACATGGGTGCCGGACCTCACGACGCTGATGCGCTTCTACGGGGACGGAACCGACGAGCTCA
>JBBQVZ010000161.1:0-6115 GCA_038211015.1 Actinomycetota bacterium
GACGTTGCCACTGGGATTCACTTCGGTCTCCTGGACGATCCGCTCCACCACGTCTTGGGCGATGTCTTCCGTGTCGCGCTTCTCCTTCTCCTCGGCCTGCGCGACCTCGACTCTGGCCGCCTGCCAGGCGGACCAGTGACCCGAGACGAGCGCCCACAGCGAGAGTGCGGCGACGTACGTCACGCTGTTGATCCAACCCGTGACGATCGAGAACGGGATCATGAGGACCCAGAAGATCGTCAGCCAACCGTTCACGCGCCGCATGAACACGGGATCGCCTTGGATGGAGGTCCACACTGACTTGATGACGCTCATCGAGCCCTCTCTCAGCCCGATCGGCCATCCGGCGGGTCCGTCGGAAGTACGTCGTCCTCGTGCATCTCCATCAGGTGTTCGGACAACGCCAGTTGCGTTTCGAACGTCTGCCCGCAGACGTGACACACCCCGATCTCTGGATCGCCTCCCTGTTCGTCTCGCTCAGTCATCTGCGCCCCTTCCGAAGTTCACTCGAGACCCAGTTACAACTAGTCGTCGTCCACGACGACCTGGGTAGCTGGCGGAGTGGTGATCAGCTCTTGTGAGCCGAAGAAGCCGCCGACGAGGGTCACGACAGCTCCCGCGAGGACGATCCAAACTCCCGGTTGCACGCTTTCATGGGCTGCGGATCGGTACACCTCGATCCCGAACAGGATCAACCCCACGATCGCGACGGCGCCGGCGAGACGCGTGAGCCACCCCGACCCGATCGCCGCTCCGATCACCGCGACGAGTCCGAGCACGATCATGACGAAGCCGGCCGTCTGGACGAAGGTTCCCGTCGACCGCAGCGTGGTCGTCCAGAACGCGCGGATGTCGAGCTTGGTGCCTTCGATCTCTGAAATCCACTTGAAGAACGCTCCGACGATCATCCCGGCGGTGCCGAGCAGGGTCAGGAAAACCCGGACCCCCACCCCCGCCATCCTGCTGCTCGTTCCATAGCTTGTCGCCGTCATGTGACCACCTCCTCCCGGCGGGATACCCATCCAGACGACGACCACACCTGTCTGATGGCCGCGTTTGACACTCCCCGGTCCGGGTATGCGCCAACCCAACGACCAGGGAGGTAGAGAACAGATGCTTGCAGCTATGGGTTTGGGCTTGATCGGAACGGTTCTGCTGATCGTCCTCGTGATCGCGGCGATCATGTTCTTCCTGCGGCGGGCCTAGGTCCCAGACGTCGGATCGGCTCGCGAACCACCGGAGAGAGCGAAGGGTCGGTGCGCTGATGGATGCACTTCAGTTGTTGAAGGACGATCACAAGAAGGTGAAGAAGATGCTCGAGGATCTCGACGGGACGACAGAGCGAGCCGAGAAGACACGCACTGAGATCTTCGCGCGGCTGAAGCATGACCTGACGATCCACGAGACGATCGAGGAAGAGATCCTCTATCCAGCGCTCAAGGAATTCGCCAAGACGAGGGACATCACGCTCGAGGCGTTCGAGGAGCATCACGTGGTAGATGAGATCGTCGCCGAGCTCGAGGACACTCCGGTAACGGACGAAACGTGGGGTGCGAAGCTCACCGTCATGAAGGAGAACCTCGAGCACCACATCGAGGAAGAGGAAGACGAGATGTTCAAGCAGGCTCGACAGGTGATGGAGCGCGCGGACCTGGACGAGCTGGGCGAGAGGATGGCTGCGCGGCAGAAGGAGCTGCTGGCGGAGAGCTCCTCGCTCGCCCCGCTGCAACCGTGACCCGCGACAGGCAAGCCTATTGACGACCCCCCGTCAGGGCTAGGTTGGAGGATCGATGACGTTGCTGCACTGTCTCGTGTGTGACGATCTTCAGGCGCTCGCTGAAGGAGCCGGGGAGGGACGCTGCGGCTGCGGCAACTCGACCGCGGAGCTCGCGGACGGCTCCGTGATCGTGCACGGTCCATGTCGCCTCGTCTGGGTCGATCAGACCCAGGTCGTGACGACCGTGGTCGGCTCGTCCGACTGGCCGGGCTTCGCGCCCGACGTCGTGCGCAAGCCGGTCCCACCGTTGGTGTGACTGAGCGTATGCTCGCGAGCGTGCCGGTCGCGGACGGATCAGCGTTCAGGCATGTCGCGATGCTCTACGAAGGGCGGGCCGACTTCATCCGGCGGGCGGTCCCGTTCATCCGCGATGCGGTCATCGCTACGCAGCCGATCCTCGTCGCCGTGGATCAGCCGAAGATCGACGAACTTCGGCGCGAGCTCGGGGAGGATGCCGCGAAGGTCCGTTTCGAGGATATGGTGAAGATCGGTCGGAACCCTGCACGCATCATCCCCGTTTGGCGATCGTTCATGGATCAACACGCCGGAAACGTGCGAGGAGCGCGCGGCATCGGAGAACCGATCTGGGCCGGGCGGAGTTCGGACGAGCTCATCGAATGCGAACGACACGAAGCGCTGCTGAATCTGGCGTTCGACTCCTCTTCGCGCGCTCTTCATCTGATGTGCCCTTACGACACTTTGTCGCTCCCTGCTCCGGTGATAGAGGAGGCCCGGCGCAACCACCCCCTCGTCACGGAGGAGGACGCTTCGCTCAGGAGCGTGACCTACGCGGGCCTGGACGCGATCCCTCGGCCGTTCGATGCCCCGCTTCCACAGCCAGGGGAGATCCCGGCAGAGATGACCTTCGATGTGGAACGTCTTGTTGATCTGCGGGCGTTCGTGAAGGCGCAGGCGTCGGAGCGCGGCGTGGACCCCGAACGTGCGTCGGACCTGGTTCTGGCCGTCGATGAGACTGCCACGAACAGCATCCGCTATGGCAGCGGGGGCGGGCTCCTACTGATCTGGTCGCAGGACGGAAAGATCATCTGCGAGGTTCGCGATCACGGCCTGATCGATCAACCACTGGTAGGGCGCGTCACGCCGGATCCCACCCGGCCAGGCGGGTTCGGTCTCTGGCTGGCGAACCAGCTGTGCGACTTGGTCCAGGTACGAACGTCGACCGGCGGCTCGTCGATCCGACTCCACATCGGCATCTCCTGAGCTTCGCTCGCCGGCCGTCACGCTGCTAGCGCTTGCGCGAGAGCGCGCGCTCCTCGGCGAGATCTTCCGGGGTGCCTCGGTCTTCGTATCCCTCTTTCGGGTGCTGATACTGGTGTTCCCGCTTGGCGTTCCATGCGCGTTGCGGCATCGGTGCCTCCGTGTCGATCTCGTGAGTCGGACGACGAGCCGGGTCCAGGGGGTTGGACCCGGCTCGTCCGACCACCAGCTGAACTAGCTCGTGGCGTCCTTGACGCTCTCCTTGACGTCCTCCGCGGCGTCCTTCACTTTGCCGGCGGCCTTCTTGACGCCACCCTTGACCTGGTCGCGCTTGCCCTCAGCCTCGAGGTCACGGTCGTTCGTCGCCCTGCCGGCGGCCTCCTTCACCTGCCCCTTCGCCTTGTCCCACGTGCCTTCGGCTCGGTCGTCTTCGCCTGCCATGACTGACCTCCTCCTGATCGTTGCTTCTACCGCTTCCCAGCAACCCCCATGTGCAAACACGCCTTGTTTGGCGGCGACATCTCGGGGTACCAGATGCTTGAAGCCCGAAGGACGTATCTGAGGATGAGCTCAGGTCGACGTGGGCAGTGATGGAACCGACGCTATGGGGAGGAATGAACATGTTGGCACTCTTGGGGCTGACCGGCGGAACGCTGACGCTGTTGTGGATCCTCGCAGTGATCCTCGTGATCGCTGGGATCGTGTCCGTGTTCCGAGGAAGCGTTGTCGCGGGCGCGGTGCTTATCATCGTCGGCTTGCTTGTGGGGCCGGGCGGGGCGAGCGTTTTCAAGTAGCCGCGTACGGATGGACCCGGGGAGAGGGTCTCTAGACGGTTGGTTCCTCTCCCGGGGTCTCGTCCTTCGCCACCGCATCCTCCGTCGCCGACGCACGCAGACGTTCAAGGGTCTGCGAGAGGATGCGAGAGACGTGCATCTGGGAGACACCGAGGTCTTCGGCGATCTCCGATTGCGTCAGCCCCGAGAAGAATCGGAGATACAGCACCCGTCGTTCTCGCTCGGGAAGATCCTTGATCGCCGGGGCGACCGTGGTCCACTGCTCGACCAGCTCGATGGACGGATCCGTATCTCCGATCGTCTCCATCGGGCTGCGTCCCTCTTCTCCGACCGGGGCATCGAGCGACGCGGTGGAGTACGCCTGGGCGGCGTCGATCGCCTCGAGCACCTCTTCGGGTGTGGCCTCCAGCCGCTCGGCGATCTCTTGGATCGTGGGGGATCGGCCCAACTCCTGTGACAACTGCGGGATGAGTCCTTTCATCCTCAGACCCAGCTCCTGCAATGGACGGGGAACCTTGATCGCCCATGACTTGTCCCGCAGGTATCGCTTGAGTTCCCCGAGGATCGTGGCCGCTGCGTACGTAGCGAAGCGGACCTCGCGCGTCGGATCGAACCGATCGATCGCCCCCAACAGCCCGATGTTGGCGACCTGATTCAGATCCTCGATGGGCTCGCCGCGGCCGGCGAAGCGCCGCGCGAAGTACTCGGCGAGCGGCTGGAACCTGGTGATGAGTTCATCCCTCGCGGTGTTGTCCGCGGGGATGCGCTCGAACAGCAGGAGCACCTCAGCCTCGTCGAGCTGGCGTTCATCGAGCGGCATGGTCATGCGGATCGCGTGTTGAGCGTCCGCTTCGCGAACGTGATCGTCGGTGTTCCCCGTTCGGAGCGGGCGATCCGGGCGCCGTCGGTGAGCCCGGAGATGACTTGCCATGGAAGCGATGTCTCGTAGTCGGGGGGTGGCCATATGTCGATCGGTGAGTCCGTGCCGATCGTCGCGGTGAGCTCTCCATCGGTCGGGTCCAGCCGCATCTCGACCCGCGAGGCATCCCGGTCCGTCGACAGGAGGAAGGCGACCGCTTCGTCGACCGCGAGACGGAGATCGTCGATCGAATCGAGCGGCAGCTGCATCCGGGTTGCGACGCCACCCGTGACCGTTCGAAGGAGCGCGAGGAACTCGGTTCGAGGTGGGACGCTGACGGACACGGAGGGATCTTGGGGCTCTTCCACGTGGGTCCCTATACTAGCGAGGCACATACGGGCGACCCCGCCCCGATCCGAGGGAGTTCAGATGGCGGAAACCGACGACATGGACCTGACTTTGGAGGATCAAACCCTCGGTTCGTGGAGCATCCTTTCGGTTGCGGGCGAGCTTGACATGCACACGTCGCCGGCGCTCCAAGAGCGACTGGAAGCGCTCAGCGTGGGAGACTCACCGAGGGTGGCGGTGGACCTGTCTGCGGTGCCGTTCATGGACTCCAGCAGCCTCGGGATGCTCGTCGCGAACCTCAAACGGCTCCAGGAACGCGGGGGAGAACTGGCTCTCGTGGGCGTTACCGGCTCGCCACAGAAGGTGCTCTCGATCACGGGGATCGATCGGGTGATCCCGGCTTATGGCGCGGCGTCTGAGCTTCCGCAGGACTGATATCGGTGTCTCTCGCTGAGGCGACATCCGGCGAACGCCTGTCGCTCGAGATTCCGCCGGATCCAGCACACATCGTCACCGCCCGATCGTTCGCGAGTGGCGTCGCAAGATCGCTCGGACTCGACGACGAGACCGCCGATCTGTTGCGATTGGCGTTGAGCGAGGTCTGCTCGGAGGCGATCGAGCAGCGCCGGGGAGGAAGGATCGTCGTCGACGTCTCGGCTGACACCCCTCTGGCCCGAGTGACCGTCGTGGCGACCGGCGTCCGTCGCGATCAGACCGGAAACCACTCGATCGAGGCGACGTTCCGAAGGTCGTTGATCGAAGCCCTGGCACCCGGTGCGACGTTCGACGAGCAGCAAGAACGGCTGACCGTGAGCTTCACGCTGTCGGCAGCCTGAGGCCCTTTTCGGTCGGGCGATGTGTAGCTACACGACGCTCGGGGTACGGACGTGGAAGCCACCATCCGCCGAACCGAGGAGGATCTCTCATGCGTACCGGTTCCTTCGCCGCAGCGATACCGTCGAGATCGGAGCGACCCGAGCCGACACCCGCGCCCCATCCCGGTCCGGATCCCGTACCTGTACCTCCGGTGCCGTCGCCGCCTGCTCCAGGACCGTTTCCACAACCGATCCCGCCTGCACCGGTGCCAGACCCACCGGCTCCTCCCGATCAGCCACCGGT
>JBBQVZ010000162.1:0-6050 GCA_038211015.1 Actinomycetota bacterium
GAACCCGTTCCTGGCCGGGCAGGGTCCGGCGCCCGCGTACTGCGCGACGCTCGACGACGGGATGCAGTCCGAGCTGCGAGAGCTGCTCCGCGTGCGGCTGCCCACCAAGACCGATGGGACGATCCGCCTCACCGCGCGCGCGTGGGCCGTGCAGGGCACCCGACCCTAGGACACGTTCTTCCTCAGATCGGGGTGCTCAGGTAAAGGCTCGTCCGTCGTTGCTCTGCAACGAAACCTCGCTCAAGCTGACCCTTTCCGCGGCCGAAAGAAACGTCAAGGAAACGTGTTGGTTCGGTCTGGAATAAGGGCGGTTGAGATGCACGGGACGAAGCGGAACGCTGGATCGAACTTGAGGTCCGCGGCCGGTAACGGTCGCCGCCTCGTGGCCCTCGCCGTGCCCGTGCTCATGCTGTCCGGCCTCATGACCCTCACGATCGCGCCACCCGCTGGGGCACACGCCGTCAGAAGCAAACTCCCTTCGCTCTCGATCAACGACGTGAAGGTGCACGAGGGCGACTCCGGCTCGCGCAAGGTCGTCTTCACCGTCCGGCTGTCCAAGCCGTCCGTCGTGAGGGTGCAATACCGGACCTCCGGCGGAACCGCCGGGAAGAAGGACTTCAAGTCGGTCCACGGGACGCTCCGGTTCAATCGGAGCCACACGACGCGAACGATCACTGTGAAGGTGTTCGGCGACACGCTCCATGAGTCCGATGAGACGATCAGCCTGCACCTCTCCCGTCCTCAACGCGCACAGATCGTCGACGGTGCCGGCCGGGGGACGATCCTGGACGACGATGTCCTCGACGGTGCGGGACCCGCATTCTCCATCGGCGACTTCACGGTGACCGAGGGCAACCTCGACGCCACCAGCGCGCTGTTCGACGTCACCGTCTCCTCTTCATCGTCGACGCCGATGTCCGTTGACTTCGCGACGGTGAACGGTTCGGCCTCGTTCGCCAGCGACTTCGACCCCGCCGGGGGGACGCTGGTCTTCGCTCCGGGCGAGACGTCGAAGCAGGTCGCGGTGCAGGTGACCGGCGACACGCTCGCCGAGTCCAACGAGAAGTTCTCCGTGAACCTCTCGAACGCGACCGGCGCCACGATCCGGGACGCGATCGGCTTGGGGACCATCACGGACGACGACTCCGGCGGTCCGCCTGCGAACCCCTCTTTCACGATCGCCAACGTGACCGTCACGGAGGGCAACAGCGGGACGGTGAACGCCGTCTTCACCCCCACCCTTTCGGGCCCGAGCGCCAACACCGTGACCGTGAACTACGCCACGGCCCCCGGCTCGGCAACCGCGCCTGCCGACTACACGTCCACCAGTGGCACGCTGACGTTCAACCCCGGCGAGACATCGCTGCAGGTGATCGTCCTGGTGCAGGGAGACACCGTCGGTGAGGCGAACGAAACCTTCTCCGTGAACCTGTCCGGAGCCTCGAACGCCACCATCGCCGATAGTTCGGGTCTCGGCACGATCACGGACAACGACACTCCGTCGATCACGATCGGCGCTGCGACGGTGACGGAAGGAAACAGTGGGACCGTGAACGCCGTCTTCAACCTGAGCCTCTCCGCGCCGAGCAGTAGCACCGTCACGGTCGATCACGCGACCGCACCAGGTTCGGCGAGCACCCCGACCGACTACCTCTCCGCCGCCGGTACCGCGACGTTCAATCCGGGCGAGGTTTCCAAGCAGATCACCGTCCAGGTGGTCGGGGATAACGCGATCGAGACGAACGAGACCTACTCCGTGAACCTCTCCAATCCCACGAACGCCACCATCGCCGGAGCAGGCTTCGGATTGGGGACGATCACCGATGACGACGCTCGAACGATATCGATCGGAAGCAACACGGCGACAGAAGGGAACGCCGGGACATCGAACGCGGTCTTCACCATCTCTCTGTCGGCTTCGAGCGGCAACACGATCACCGTGAGCTACGCGACGGCCGACATCTCAGCCGTCGCACCCGGCGACTACCTCTCCACGAGCGGCACCGTGACGTTCAACCCGGGCGAGACGACGAAACAGATCACCGTGCAGATCGTGGGCGAGTTCGTGACCGAGCCGGCCGAGACGTACTCGGTGAACCTCTCCAACCCCACCAACGCCACCATCGCCGGCTCCGGCATCGGACTGGGAACGATCCAAGCTAGCGACTGACGAGGGCCGGAGCTAGCCCCTCTGGAGGCATTGACACTCGAACGTATGTTCGATAAGATGACAGCCTGATACGCCGAACCCGATCCTCCCCCGGAACGGACCCGGCTGGTGGCAACGGAACTCCGGAGCGTCGAGGCGCTCACCTCGCGCGTGAACGAGCTGCATCGCAACATCTCGCGCCTTCAGCGGGAGCTGCTCGACGCGCTGACCGCGCTCGAGGAAGCCGAGTCTTGGGACGAGGACGGCGCGCACGACATGGCGCACTGGACCACGATGCAGCTCGGCATCTCCCGCTGGAAGGCCGAGCGGTGGCTGGCCTCCGGACGGGCGTTGCTCACGCTCCCCGCCACGGCGGACGCCTTCGAGCGAGGTGAGCTGGGCATCGACAAGGTGGCCGAGCTCACCCGGTTCGCCGAGTTCGACGACGAGGACGCCCTCGTGCTCTGGGCGCGCGGCGTCTCCTCGGGCGCGATCCGCCGCATCGGCGACATGCGGGCGCGCGAGGGCATCGAGGAGGAGACCGTCGCCGCCGAGCGTGAGCGATGGCTCGAGTACCGGTACGCCGACGGTGGACGTCGGTTCCGGCTCGACGCCGAGCTGCCGGGCGCAGCGGGGGCCGTCGTCGCGAGCGCACTCGACCGCCTCGGAGACCAGATCCCGGTCATGCCCGACGAAGGGTCCGAGCGCCTCGTTGGTGCCCGGCGAGCAGACGCTCTCGTGGCGTTGTGCTCGAGCCACCTCGCCGATGACGCCGACCAGGATCGTGCAACGGTCGTCGTCCACGCGGAGCTCGACGCCTTGCTCGACGGCGACGGTAACGCCCTGATCGAGGACGGCCCCGTCATCGGCGGCACCACACTGCACCGCCTCCTCTGCAACGCGCGGATGCAGGCCCTGGTCGAGCATCCCGACGGCACCGTGCGCGGGGTCGGTCGCCTCTCCCGCGAGCCGGCTCCATGGATGATGCGCCAGCTCCGCCATCGCGACGGCACATGCCGGTTCCCTGGATGCGATGCCCGGCGGTTCACCCAGGCGCACCACATCGAGTGGTGGTCCAACGGCGGCCGAACGGACCTCGACAACCTCGTGCTCGTGTGCGCGTTCCACCATCGGCTCGTCCACGAGCACGGCTGGGAGCTGACGCGCGACGGCGAAGGCGAGCTCGCCTGGACCCGACCGACGCCGAACGTTCGGTCGCGGGCCGGGCCAGACGCCGCCTGACGGGAGGAGTCCGGGACGGACTAGCTTTTCTTCAGATCGACCAGGATCCGGCGCGCGGCGTTCGCGCCCGGGCCACCCGTGATGCCCCCGCCCGGGTGGGCCCCCGACCCCGCCAAGTACAGCCCGTCCAGCACGAAGCGGTAGCGCGCCTGGCCATTCAGCGGGCGCCACATGAAGAACTGATCGAGCCCGGGCTCCGCGTGGTACACGTGTCCGCCGCTCAGGCCGAACTCGTTCTCGAGATCCTCAGGCGTGATGACCTGTCTGGACTCGATCAACTCACCCAGACCGGGCGCGTACCGCTCGAGCGTCTTCACCGTGATGTCGCCCAGGCGATCGCGTTCCGTTGACCAGTCGCCGTCGCGCAGGTGCCGGGGCGCGGCCTCGACGAGCACGCTCATCACGTGCTTGCCGTCGGGGGCGAGCGATGGATCGGACAACGTCGGCACCGTCACCTCGAACCACGGCTCCTCGGCGA
Source organism: Actinomycetota bacterium (assembly GCA_038211015.1). GTDB lineage: Bacteria > Actinomycetota > UBA4738 > UBA4738 > HRBIN12 > JBBQVZ01. The sequence continues at coordinate 3,870 of JBBQVZ010000162.1, forward strand.
GGTGCCCGAACTTCCACGCGTCCTTCGCCTTCTCGACGTGATCGATGCTGGTGCCGATCACGATCCGGCCCTTGAGCCGGTCGACGTCGTCGGCGCCGTTGAACGATGGGATCTCGGAGAGCGCCAGGTTCACCTTGGCGGTCGCGCCGGGCTGGCGGATGTTGCCGGCGCGCCACACCATGGACGGTCCGAGCTCGACCGGGTCGCAGAGCGACAACGTGCGCTTGGGATCGGCCGCGGAGACCACGGTCGTCGCGTCGAGCGTCTCGCCGCCCGCGAGCGTGACGCCAACCACGCGTCCGTCGCGCGAGCGGATCTCGGCCACCTCCGCGCCGGTGCGGATATCCACGCCGAACGCCTTCGCGCTCGCCTCCAGTGCGGTCGCCAGCGCGCCGCTCCCACCCTTCGCGGTGGTGCTCTGGCCCGGCGCTCCCCCGTCGTTGCCGGCGGAATCCATCAGGAACACGGCCGCCGAGCCCGCCGCCCACGGTCCCGTGGCCGTGTAGAGCACGCCGCGCGTGGACAACGGTCCGCGGATGGCCTCGTCCTCGAACACCTCGGCGACCAGGTCGGCCACGGCCATCGGCAGCGCGCGGATCGCCTCGCGGCCGGTCTTCGCACCCAGGTCGCGGAACGCTCTGCCGAGCTTCAACCCGGCGATCGCGTCCGCGATCGACGGCGACTTCGCGTCGGGTGGCGTGATCGCGTTGATGTACGCCAGGAAGCTCGCCACCGCGCGCACCTTCTTGTCGAACGCGACGTACACGTCGGCGTCGTGCGCGTGCCGAGGCTTGAGTCCCTCGGCCGTGCGGGCCGCGTCGCCCCAGAACGTCACCGCCGAGCCGTCGGGCTGGGGTGCGAACACCCGCACGTCGGGCTCGATCAACTCGAGTCCGAACGCCGGAAGCTTGAGATCCGTGATCACTGACCGCCGGAGACGGCCGACGGTGTGCGCGATACCCGGCGCGGTGAACCCGGGCGCGATCTCGCTGTTCCGCAGGATGCCGCCGACGGCGTCGCTCCGCTCGAGGAGCGTGACGTCCTTGCCGGCCTTCGCCAGGTAGGCCGCAGCCACCAGGCCGTTGTGCCCGCCGCCGATCACCACGATCCGCTCGCCGCGAGCCATCAGGCCACCTGCCTCCCGCCGCGCTTGTGCTCCTTCAGATACTCGAGCGCCGCGATGCGGCCGGGCGCGCCCATGATGCCGCCGCCCGGGTGCGTGGCCGAACCGCACATCCACAGGTCCTGGACCGGGGTGCGGTAGCGCGCCCATCCCGGCACCGGCCGGTTGAAGAACAACTGCTCCAGCGAGAGCTCGCCCTGGAAGATGTTGCCCTCGGTCAGGCCGGTCACATCCTCGATGTCCTTCGGCGTGATGAACATCTTGTGCAGGATCTTGCTGCGGATGTCGGGGAACCGCTCCTCGAGCGTGTCGATCACGTTCTCACCGAACGCATCGCGCTCCGCGTCGTTCCACTCCTTGCCGGGCTCCAGCTTGTAGGGCGCGTACTGCACGAAGCAGCTCATGATGTGCTTGCCGGGAGGCGCCATCGACGGATCGACGAGGGTCGGCATGATGCAATCGATGTACGGGCGCTGGCTGAAGCGGCCGAACTTCGCGTCGTCGTACGCGCGCTCCATGTAGTCGAGGTTGGGGCTGAAGCTGATCGCGCCGCGCAGCCACGGACCGACGCCCGGCTTGCACGCCAGCTCGGGCAGCCCGTCGAGCGCCAGGTTCACCTTGCCGCTCGAGCCGCGGTACTTATAGCGGCGAACCTCCGCCTCGAAGTCCGGATCGAGCGTGCCGGGCTCCAACAGCTTGAGGAACGTGAGGTTCGAGTCGACGGACGAGAGCACGGCTTCGGCCTCGACGACCTCACCGCTCTCCAGCGTGACGCCGGTCGTGCGGCCGCCATCCACGTCGATCCGGGCGACCGGGGCCTCCGTCCGGATCTCGACACCGAGCGAGAGCGCGGCGCTCGCGATCGCGTTCGACACCCCGCCTGTGCCGCCCTTCGGGATCCCCCACGCGCGGAACGCGCCGTCGATCTCACCCATGTAGTGGTGGAGCAGGACGTATGCCGTCCCGGGCGAGCGCGGTCCCTGGAACGTCCCGATGATGCCGGACGCGCTCATCGTCGCCTTCAACGGCTCCGTCTCGAACCACTGGTCAAGGAAGTC
>JBBQVZ010000163.1:0-6048 GCA_038211015.1 Actinomycetota bacterium
CGGCACGTTGGTGGCGTCCGCGTACGAGGCCTACGACCTGTCGTTCCCGTACCCGACGTGGGCCGAGCAGGATCCCGACTTCTGGGTCGGCGCGATCGAGCGAACGGTTGCCCGGCTGGTCGCCGAGGCGCCGGAGGGGGCATCTGCCATCAAGGGCCTGTCGTTCGGATCCCAGTTGGACGGGATGGTCGTCTGCGACGCCGCGGGTCGTCCCGTCCGGCCGGCGATGATCTGGATGGATCGACGGGCCGAGGATCAGTCCGCGGCCCTCGCCAAGGCCATGTCTCCCCAGGAGTTCTACTCGCACGTCGGCGCGAACCTGGATTCGTCCCACGCGGTGTTCAAGGCGCTGTGGGTGCGCGACGAGGAGCCGGAGCTGTGGAAGGACGCCGCGACGCTCATGTCGCCCGGCACCTACGCGTTACGCGCGGTGAGCGGCGTGACCGCGGTGGATTACTCGAACGCGTCGTCGCTCGCGCTGCTCGATCCGCGTTCGCGGACGTGGTCGGAGGCCGTCCTGGACGCGACGGGGATCGATCGTTCGATGCTCCCGGAGCTGGCGGCGGGAACGCAGTCGGTCGGTGCCGTGACGGCAGCGTTCGCCGAGGCCACCGGCCTTTCCGCCGAGACCGTCGTGGCCGTGGGCTGTGGCGACGAGATGGCGGCAACGCTCGGTGCCGGCGTGTTCTCATCGGGCGAGGTCTGCGACGTGGTCGGGACCGCCGAGCCGGTGTGTGCTGCGTCGGCCGAACCACGCGAGGACCCGACGATGCTCGTCGAGTGCCACCCGCACGCGGATCCCGACGCGTGGCTGCTCGAGAACCCCGGATTCGTCTCCGGCGGCAACCTCCGCTGGTGGCGCGACCAGTTCGCGCCGATCGAGCGGTCGGCCGAGGCGGAGGGGCTCGGCGATGCCTACGACTTTCTGTCGAAGGAGGCGTCGACCGTGCCCGCCGGCGCGGAGGGGCTGGTGTTCCTGCCGTGCATGCAGGGCGCGATGGCGCCGGAGTGGAACGGCGCGGCCCGCGGCGTGTTCTACGGACTCACGCTCGCGCACACCCGCGCGCACATGACGCGCGCCGTGCTCGAGGGGAGCGCGTTCGGCCTGCGGGACATCCTGGAGGCGATGCGGAACGCCGGGCTCGAGACCCGCCGGCTGACGATCGTGGGAGGCGGCGCCAAGGGGCCGCTCTGGCGGCAGATCAAGGCCGACGTCACCGGCCTTCCCGTCCGTGTGCCGACCAGCGTCGAGACGACCGCGACGGGCGCCGCGATCCTGGCGGCGGTCGGAGCGGGCGTGCACGCGACGGTGGCGGACGCCGTCGGAGCATTCGTCAGCTACCAACCCGAGGAGCACCAGCCCGACCCCGAGCGACGCGAGGCCTACGACGACGCGTACCGCCGCTATCGCGACGTCTACTTCGCGCTGAAGCCGACGTTCGCCGCCGGCTGATGGTCGATCTCAGCGCCGCCTACGCAGGCCGGGCCGAGCGACCCACGAGCTGACCGGCACTATCGGGCGCTCAGCGTTTCGACGTAGGCGGCAAGCTTGTCGAGCGCCGCCACCCACCCGGCGGCACCTGGAGAGTCCCCGGGGATGCCGGTATGGGTCATCAGCATCTTGGTGCGACCCGCGACATCTTCGAGTTCGACGATCACCTGCGTGGTTGTGGGGTGCCCCGCGGGCATGCCCATGTCCGCGGGCGACAAGACGTTGCCGTCTTTGTCGGAAATGGACTCGGTGTAGACGAGCCGCTTGTCCTTGACGATCTCGCGATACTCGCCCGTGAACCACATCTGCATCGGCCCGGCCGGGGTGTCCATCTCTATACACACCAGACGACTGCCCCCGACGCGCATGTCCATCCTCGCCACGGGGACGGTGGCGCCGTTGGGGCCGTACCACGCTTTGAAATGCTCGGGTTCGGTCCACATCTGCCAGATGAGATCGGTCGGCGCATCGAAGCTGCGTTCGATCACGACCGCGTCTTGGGAAGCGTTGTCGTCAGTCATCGTTTCCTCCCGTCCTCCGGTGCACTTGAAGCTGGGTGATGTAGTCGCTCATCCGATCGAAGCGGGCCTCCCAGACGGGCCGGTACTGCTCGGCCCAGGTCGAGATCTCCTCAAGTGGTGAAGGGTCGAGGGTGCACGGGCGGTACTGGGCTCGTTGACCCCTTACGACCAATCCAGCACGTTCCAACACCTTGATGTGCTTCGAGATGGCCGGAAGCGACAGGTCGAACGGCTCGGCGAGGTCGTTGACATTCGCGTCCCCCTGGGCGAGCCGAGCCAGGATCGCACGACGCGTCGGGTTGGCCAGTGCAGCGAAGGTCTCGCTGAGTCGATCGCCCTCGATCACGAGCACCACGGATCTATCCTTCCTTACTTTTCTAAGTAGCTAATTAACCAATACAGAAAGTACTCGGCCCTTCGTTCGCTGTCAAGCCCGGCTGCACGACGCGGTCCCAGCCGTCGATCCGCTCCCAAGGGCGGCGCGGTCTGTCCTCGCCGTTCCGGCGATCACGGAACGCGGCGCTTGGCGATCCTGCGGGACTCGGTCCTGAGAGAGATCGAGCGATTCGTCCGGTCCGTCCGGCAAGAGGAGACGAAAACCGACCGCGTGCTCGCGACGGTGCTGTTCACCGACACCGTGGGCTCGACCGAGCGCGCCGCGGCCGTGGGTGACGCCGAGTGGCGCGCGCTCAGGGAGAGCCATGACCGGCTCGTGCGGGGACAGCTGGGCCGACTCCGCGGCCGGGAGATCAAGACGATGGGCGATGGGTTCCTCGCGACCTTCGACGGACCGGCACGCCTGAAGCGTCGCCCACACTGACCTGCGGTGATCCTTCGCCGACGACGACATGGCCCTTCTTGACCTGATGAACTCGACCATCTCTCGGCCCGAGTGTTCTGGCCCGTCTTGCCGTCGGACGGGTCGATCCACCTCACCGATGCGATGTGATCGTGCTGCTCGCCACCTCGAGTGCGAGATGATGACGCCCTGCCCCATCCAGGTGGCGTGATGGATTCCAGCATCCTGAATCAACGATTCACGGGGCAGACCAAGGAGTCAACCGAAGCTGGAGCAGACCCAGGTGACAACTTCGAAAAGGAGTAGGTCGGATTCGCCTGTCTACCGATGAGTTCGTGTCCGGTCATCGGTCATAACAGGGGGAGCGATCGAAGAAGTCGGGCCCCCGAGAATGGAGACGATGATGGCCGAGGATATGGCAACAGCGCTTCAGGTCGATCCGGCTCGGTTCCAGGGCGAGGATGAGATCGTCGTGATGGCGCCTATCGAGCGAGTGTGGAAGCTCATCTGGGACTCGAAGCAGCTGGAGAAATGGGGTCCGCCCGTTCGGTCAGTAACGATCATCGACGCGCCGGAAAAGCTCGGTTCTCGCCGGATCGTCGTTGGGGAATTTACGCCGGGCGGCGCGGTCGTTACCGCCCAAGAAAGTTCGACCGAAAGGAAGAAGAAGGTTGCCCACTTCAAGGAGCAGCGGATCGAGCATGTCGAGGGATTCAAGGTCGGCTATCGGATCGAAGAGGAGGACATCGGCACCTTTCGTGTGATCACGGAGGTCGGCTACACGACAGAGCTCGAATCGCTGGGCCCCGCCCAGACGAGGGTCGTTTGGAAGTTCTTTCACAATCCGAAAGGCATCGTCGGGCACGTCATGAATCGGCTGTTCGTCCTGCGTCAGCAGCGCACAAACCGTCGCGGGGCCCTCGCTTCCCTCAAACGGTATGCCGAGGACCCGAAGGCGAGCCATCGCGATTCCTAAGCCACCGGAAGAGGAATCAAGGATGTGGCCGGAAGCGACGCTCGTTCGCGAGGCGCAGCGGAGAGATCGATCGGCATTCGACGAGCTGGCAACGCTTCATCGGGATCGGCTGCGTCTGCACTGCTACCGGATGCTGGGTTCGCATCATGATGCTGACGACGCGGTCCAAGACACCTTCCTCAGGGCCTGGCGCTCCCTCGGCGGTTTCGAGGAGCGAAGCGGCATCGGGACGTGGCTCTACCGGATCGCGACCAATACGTGTCTCAACATGATCCGCAACAGGCCGCGGGTCGTCGTTCCCACTCACGTCACCCTCGGGGCTCGGCCAGCGGCCGCTGATGTCGCCTGGCTGGAGCCCTACCCAGACGCCCAGATGCCCGCTCCTGTTGAGGATCAGCCGGAGGCCCGGATCGTTGCCAAGGAAGCGACGCGTCTGGCGTTCGTCGCAGCGGTTCAGTTGCTGCCGCCCCGCCAACGGGCTGTGCTCCTGCTCAGGGATGTCCTGATGTGGAGCGCAGCGGAGGTTGCCGACGCGCTCGGTACAACGGTTCCCGCGGTCAACTCCGCTCTGCAGCGGGCGCGGTCCCGATTAGGCGAACCACGAGACGTGGACGCCTACTCCGCCGACGTAGAGGCGATCGTCGACAAGTTCGTGCTGCGATGGGAAGCACTCGATATCGAAGGCATCGTCGCGCTACTGACTGAGGATGCGGTGATGGCGATGCCGCCAGATCCCGCGTGGTACTTCGGACGCTCGGAGATCGGTGGGTTCTTCGCGACCGTGCCGGCGAATGGGCGAATCGACCTCATCCGCCTGGTCCGCACGAGGGCCAACGGTCAGCCTGCAGCCGCGGCATACATACCGGTTGAGGAAGGGGGCTATGAAGGCTACGGGCTGATGGTGTTCGACACCACCGGCGATCGCATCTCAGGCATCATCGGCTTCTCCGGTGCTCGGCTTATGGAGATGTTCAGGCTCCCAGATCGGCTGCCGACCGAAGACCGATGAGCCTGACGCTCGGGGTGTGTCTCATCGGACGAGGGTGCGGCGCCACAACATGCCAAATAGCGCGGCCAGAGTGCCGGGCGGTAAGGAGGATGAGGTGGCCGATTTCCTGATCTTGACTGAAGGCGGATCTATGCCGGAGAACGAGGTTGATCAACAACAGATGATTGAAGAGTGGGGTGCGTGGAGCGCCGCCCTCGGTAGAGGGATGAAGGATCCAGGTAGTCCGATGGTGTCCGCAAAGATGATTGCCCCGGACAGGACTGTCTCCGACAGTGCCGGAGGACCCTTCAACGGCTACTTCATCCTCACGGCAGACTCCGTTGATGAGGCAGTCGCGATGACGAGGGGCTGCCCCGTGTTTCGGCTTGGCCCGAGCGTCACCGTCTACCAAACATTCCCGATGAGTGGCTGACGCGGATCAACTCGGCTGGGAACCGTGAAAGCACGCGACATGGCTCACACGGAACGCGGTTCTCGGGGAAAGAGTGGGAGTACTCTCCGGACATGGCATTCGATGACGCATTAGCTGAACGAGTGAGGGAATCCCTCGCATCCGTCCGCTGGGTTACCGAGATCAGGATGCTTGGTGGCCTTTGTTTCACCGTTCGGGGGAACATGGCGGTCGGTGTGGTCGGCAGCGAGCTGATGGTCCGGGTCGCGAAAGAAGACGGTGATGCGTTGCTCGAACGCGCCCACACGCGACCGATGGATTTCACTGGGAAGCAGATGCGCGGATTCCTCTATGTCGCACGAGCGGGCCTGCGTACGAAGAAGAGCCTTCAAGCGTGGGTTGACCGCGGCGTAGGGTTCGCATCGTCGCTTCCACCGAAGAAGCCAAGCCAGAGAAACGCTGAGTAGAGGCATCGGAGCTCGGGTGGCGGCGCTGGCAGGCGCTTCCGAGGCCCTCGTATCTTCAACCGTCAAAGATCTAGTCGCTGGATCCGGTCTCGTCTTCGAGGACGCGGGTGAGCACGCCCTGCGGGGTATTTCTAGGGGCCGAGGGTCCGCGCGTCCCGGCGCGGTCAGCCGCGTTCGAAGTAGCGGTGCAGCTCCCAGTCAGTGACGCAGTTGTTGTCGTAGATGATCTGTTCCTGGACGGCCGTGTTCAGGAGGTGCTCGAACACGAAGTCGCCGAACGCCGCGCGCGCCACCGTGCTTCCCCGGAACGCCTCCACCGCCTCGTGCAACGACGACGGGACCCGCGGAACATCCTTCGCCTCATACGCGTTGCCCACGAACATCTCCGGGGGC
>JBBQVZ010000164.1:0-5944 GCA_038211015.1 Actinomycetota bacterium
TGGTTCGGCCCCTTCGGGTAGCCGATGTAGTACATGCCACAGTCCGGATGCAGGTTCAGCATCAGGTTCGGGAACTCGTAGCTCCCGTAGTACATCTCGTAGTCCTCGGCTGCCAGGTCGGGGAGCTTCGGCAGCTCCGACTTCCCGCTGACCGTGAAGCTCGTGGCGCCCTCGATCATGCGGTTGCCGTCGTCGCGGATCTCCTCGTCCCAGACCTCGCCGAAGCGGAACAACGGGACGACCTGCACCAGCTCGGGATGGATCTGCGGACAATGCAGGCACTCGTTGTAGTTCTCGACGACGATCTTCCAGTTCGCCTCGACCTCGTAGACCAGCCGCACGCCGATCCGCAGCTCGTCCATCTTGAAACGCTCGAACGCGGTGATGGACTCCGCACCATCGGTGAGCGCCTCCATCAGAGGCCGGGGCTCGCCGGAAAGGTTCACGAACAGGAACCCGGCGTAGCTGTCGACCGTCACGCCGTGCAGCGGGTAGGCGGAGCGATCGAAGAGCTCGTCCTCCTTCACGTTCGGCGTGCCGATCAGCTGACCGGTCAGGTCGTACGTCCAGGCGTGGTACGGGCAGACGAAGGCCTTCCGGACGTGCCCCGTTCCCTCGATGTCGTCCACGAACTTCGTGCCGCGGTGGCTGCACACGTTGTAGAAGCCACGCAGCTCGCCGGCCAGGGTGCGCACGAAGAAGATCGACTCACCGGCGATGTCGCGGACGATGTAATCGCCCGGGTTCGGGATCTCTTCGGTTCGGCCGGCGCAGATCCAATCCCCCCACCAGATCCGTTCGCGTTCGCGGTCGTAGACGTCCCAGCTGGTGTAGTCGCTGCCCTCGAGCGTGGGACGCGGACGCCAGGGGCCCTTTTCTTCACGGAGTCGGTCGAACGGGCTTCGGTCGGTCTGCATGTCCAGTGCTCCTCGGGAGTGTTGGACCCCAGGATACGGCGGAGCGATGCGGGGGCGGTAGCGCGAGGTCAGCCAGGCAGGGTGTCCACGAACGCCGCGATGTGCTCCGCGTGCTCGTCGTAGTGCACGTACGTCTCGTCCGCGAACCACGTCTCAGCCACATCGTCCACCTCAGGGAGCGCGGCGATGGCGGTCCGCACGCGCTCGCGCGCGGACACGGCGCCGGCCTCAACATCGGCCCACGACATCGTCTTGCTCTGATCGGCGATGTCCTGGTTCATGCGATCCCAGTGCTCGTCGGGCTCGCTCTCGAACGGGTCGGAGAACGTCCCCGCGCGCATGCGGTCCAGGTGCTCGCCGCAGAAATCCGCCCAGCGGGCGCAGTGCCAGACCATGTCCTGCACGGACCAGTCCCCGACCACACCTTCCCGCGCGCGGTCGTCGGCGGGCACGCGATCCACCTGCGCCCACATGCGCGACCACGCCGTCTCCTCTCGATCGAGGAGCAGATCGTGACGGTCCGTCACCGCGTCCTCGGGAACCCGAGGTCGACGCTGCTCGTGCCCGGGTCGGGCCAGCGCGACGTGACGACCTTCTGGCGCGTGTAGAAGTTGATGCCGTCCGGCCCGTACATGTGTTGGTCGCCGAAGAGCGAGGCCTTCCAGCCGCCGAACGAGTAATACGAGACCGGCACGGGGATGGGGACGTTCACGCCGACCATCCCCACGTTGACGTCGAACTGGAACTGCCGCGCCGCGCCGCCGTCCCGCGTGAAGATCGCGACGCCGTTGCCGTACGGGTTGTCGTTCACCAGTCCGAGCGCCTCGTCGTACGTCGACGCGCGCACCACCGAGAGCACCGGCCCGAAGATCTCGTCGGTGTAACACGTCATCTCAGGCCGGACGTCGTCGATCAGCGATACGCCCAGGAAGAATCCGTCGCCGCCGAACGCGTCGTCCTCTCGTCCGTCGGTCACGACCGTGGCGCCCTGCTCGCGGGCGGCGTCGAGGTAGCCGGCCACCTTGTCGCGATGCTCGCGCGTCACGAGGGGACCCATCTCGGACTCGGGGTCGTTGCCCGGTCCGACCTTCACCTTGGGGAGGCGTTCCTGGATCGCGTCGACGAGCGGCTGGGCCACGTCGCCGACCGCCACGATCACCGAGATCGCCATGCATCGCTCGCCCGCCGATCCGTATCCGGCCGAGACCGCGGCGTCGGCCGCCATGTCCACGTCCGCATCCGGCAGGACGACCATGTGGTTCTTGGCGCCACCGAGGGCCTGCACCCGCTTGCCGTTGCGCGTCCCCGTCTCGTAGATGTAACGCGCGATCGGCGTGGATCCCACGAAACTGACCGCGGCGATCGTCGGGTGCTCCAGGATCGCGTCGACCGCCACCTTGTCGCCCTGCACGACGTTGAACACGCCGTCGGGGAGCCCCGCCTCGTTCAACAACTCGGCCATGTACAGCGAGGCGCCCGGGTCCTTCTCCGACGGCTTCAGCACGAACGTGTTCCCGCACGCGATCGCGTTCGCGAACATCCACATGGGCACCATCGCAGGGAAGTTGAACGGGGTGATCCCGGCGACCACGCCGAGCGGCTGGCGGATCGAGTACACATCGACGCCGGTCGAGACCTGTTCGCTGAACCCACCCTTCAACAGGTTGGGTACTCCGCACGCGAACTCGATGTTCTCCAACCCGCGGGCGACCTCGCCCATGGCGTCCGAGAGCACCTTGCCGTGCTGGGCCGTCAGGAGCTTCGCGATGTCGGCGCGATGGAGGTCGACCAGCTCGCGGAAGCCGAACATGATCTCCGATCGCTTGGCGAGCGACGTGGCCCGCCAAGCCGGGAACGCCTCGGCGGCCGCCTGGACGGCGCGGTCGACCTCCTCGGGGCTCGCGAAGTCGACATCGTGCGTCTGGACCCCCTTCGCGGGATCGAACACGGGACCGGTGCGACCGGACTCCCCCAGGACGACCTTCCCACCGATGTAATGACCGATCCGCTCCATCTCTCCACTCCCGTGCCGGCTCGAGGAACCCTGGTCGAGAACGCCGACGGCCATGGTAACGGAGGTCGGGCCGGGGCTCACTCGTGGGCGAAGTCGAGCCTCGGCACCTCCGAGCCCGGAACCGCCGGATGGTTCGTGAGATGCTCGAGCAACTCGCGCACGCTGCCGGTCGCCACGCAGACCGAGGTGTCCGCGGCCCCGTAGTACATCCGCACGGTGTCGCCGTCTTCATCGAGGATCCACCCGCAGGGGAAGACGACATCGGGAACATCGCCGGAACGTTCGTAGATCGTCTGCGGTCCGAAGACCCATTCGTTCCCACGAGCGATGACGACTGAGGGATCGTCTCGGTCGAGGAGCGCGAGACCGAGCCGGTAGATGGAGCCGGACACCGTGACGCGCACGCCGTGGTAGCAGAGCAGCCACCCCTCATCGGTGAGGAGCGGGGGCGGTCCGAGCCCGATCTTGTTCGAGTCCCACCATGCCCCTCTGCGAGCGGGCAGCAGGATCTGGGAGTCGCCCCAATGACGGAGGTCGGGGCTCCACGACAGCCAGATGTGGGCGCCGTGCTCGAGGCTGCTCGCCGCCGGCCGATGGATCAATCCCCATCGACCCTTGAACTTCTTCGGGAAGAGCGCGGCGTCCTTGTCCTCGGGCGACTGGATCACGCCGCGGCGCTCGAACGTCCGGAAATCGGTCGTCTTCGCGAGGCACACCAGCGGACCGCCGGGCGAGTAGCCCGTGTAGACGACCAGGTAGCCGTCGTCGCCACGCGTGATCCGAGGGTCCTCGATGCCCCACTGCTCCTCGAAACAAGAGAGGTCCGGAGCCATGCCCCGGTTCAGATCAACCTCCCAATCCGTGAACCCGTCGTCGCTGGTCGCCACGACCAGCCGAGAGAGCCCGGTCCTGTCCTCGACCCGGATCATCAGGAGCGTCTGACCCTCGAACGACACGGCCGCGGGGTTGAACGCGGCGTTCACCATGCTGGGGAACACGGCCGGCTTGATGATGGGGTTCCCTTCGTAACGCGTGAACAACTCCCGCGGGTCAACCTCGTGCGCCATCCATCCTCCCTCCGACCTCAATCCGACGCTCTTCCGCTCCGATGGAAGAGATACGGGTGATACTCATCCTCTCGAGTATCCTCCCGCGCTGTTATGCAGCAACCAGAGACCTTCTCGTCGCTCGCCACCCGACTCTCCCACAGGCCGGTGGTCGAAGCACGGGCGGTCCCGGGCTACGATCCGATCTTCAACGCCGGGCTGCTGGTCCATGAGGGCACGTACCACCTCTTCGCCCGCGGCGTCCGCGACGGGTACCACCTGAACCCCGAAGAAGGGCCGCGCTTCCTGGACTACGTCTCGGACATCCTGGTGTTCGAATCGACGGACGGCATCAACTACTCGTTCAGCTACGTGCTCGCGACCTCAGGTGAGGACGGCGACCACGCGTTCGAGGATCCGCGCGTGCAACGCGTCCGGAGCAGCGGCGACGAGCAGGTGGTGATGACGTACACGAACCTTCCGCCATCGTGGACCGGGCTCCCGTGGCGCATCGGCGTGCACCGCCTCGTCTTCGAGGACGGGCGCTTCCATCTGGACGGGGAAAGCGCCCGCGTCATCGGCCCCGAGCACGTCGGCAACAAGGACGCGGTCATCTTCAACCTCACGGATGGACGCGTCGCACTCATGCACCGGATCCACCCCAACATCCAGATGGCAGTCTTCGAGTCGCTCGACGCGATGTGGCATGGCGACTCCACATACTGGAACGACCACCTCGAGCACCTCGATCTTCACACGATCCTCTCCCCGTCGCCGGGTGCGCTGAGTGTGGGCGCAGGGGCGCCGCCCGTCCCGACCGCCGACGGCCTCCTGCTCTTCTTCCACGAACGGCGCGGAGACGGCTCCTACACGGTGAACGTCGCACTGCTCGACGCGGATTCGGGTCACATGATCTCGAAGCTCCCCGAGCCGCTGCTCGAACCGGAGCTCCCCTGGGAACGCGCCGGCGACGTCGACAACGTGGTGTTCGTCCAAGGAGCCCATCGTCGCGAGGACGGTGTGATCTACCTCACCTACGGGGCGGCCGATCGGTGTGTCGGCGCCGCGGTGGTTCCGGAGACTCAGCTGCTGGCCGCGCTCCGTGACGCCCGCTGACGGGAGTCGGACCGTCCCTCGAACGCGGCGGCGTATTGGAGCGTCGAGACGAGCGCGATCGTCGACTCGGCTCCCTGGTTCTCATTGACGCCCGAGGGCTCGAGACCGTCGAACGCACCGCCGGTCTCCGGGTCGAACATCGGCACCCCGACGTCGTTCAACCCTTCGAACCAGCGCACGCACAGGCGGAGCGGTTCGAGCCATGCCTCGTCGTTCGTGACGACGAACGCGCGGGCGCACGCGTCCGCGAGCACCCCGGCCTCGATCGGCTGTTGGTCGAACGCCGGACGGGCGTCGTCGGGCCCACGACCGGCCGCGGACGTGAAGCTCAGGTGCCCGTCGACCGTCTCCGCGTCGACCAGCCAGCGCAACAGTCGAAGTCCCTCGTGGAGCGCGACGTCGTCGCCCACCGCGGTCCCGGCGGCGATGAGCGCCTCGGGAAGGAGCGCGTTCCCGTAGGCGAGACGAGGCTCCGGCCACGGCCAGCGCTCGTCGCCCGACCCGCGAGGCAGCGACGCGAGTCCGTCCTGGATCATGGCCCGGGCGGAGATGCAGCGCTCGTCGGCGACGAACAGGTCCGCCGCGCCGACCACGGCGTGTGCGGTCGCGCGCGGGAATCCCGAGCGGAACGTCGACACGAGCTCGAAGAGGCGACGTGCCTCGCGGCGGATGTGTGTCCAGGGCGAGATCGCCGCGGCGACGCCGATGCCGAAGATCGCGCGACCGCATGCATCGTCGGATGACGGATCGTCCGTCCATCGCCGATCGAATCCCATCCGGAGCCGGAACCGGCCCTCGCCCTCGTTGGCCTGCACGAGGAAGGACAACCAGCGCTCGGCAAGCTCCTCGGC
>JBBQVZ010000165.1:0-5939 GCA_038211015.1 Actinomycetota bacterium
ACCACCATCTGCCCCGGCAGCAACCATCCGTACTGGGCGACAGCGGCGACGTTCACGTACGACAACACGGCGTAGGCGCCCCCGAACGTTACCAACGCCGCCTTGCCGAAGAACCAACCCATGTCCGTGAGCGTGTCGCCGGGACCGCGCCAGATGGCCACGACGGCGATCGGGATCAGCCATACCGCCAGCCCCACGACCAGGACGACGATGCTCCGTCGGGCCGACGGCTGTGTATGGGCTCCGGCCACGTCGTCGCGGATCGCCACCCGCTCGTTCTCCTCCAACTCGCGTCCAACGCCCACGTCGAACAGGTGCGGCGCGACCCGCCCCCCGACCAGACCGATGACCGCGGCGCCCAGGACGATCACCGGGAACGGGACGTGCAAGAGGAAGATCGAGACGAACGCGGCCACCGCGACACTCACCATGAGCCCGTTCGCCAGGGCTTTCTTGCCGATACGGATCGTCGCGGACGCCACGATGCCGATCACCGCGGCGGCAAGTCCGGAAAGCGTCGCGCTGACCCACGTCACCTCCCCGTGCGCCGCGTACAACCACGACAGCGCGAGCATCACGAAGAAGCTCGGCAACACGAAGGCGATGCCGGCGACGAGGCCGCCTTTCACCTTGTGCAGGAGCCACCCGATGTAGATCGCCAGCTGCTGCGCCTCGGGACCGGGCAGCAACATGCAGTAGTTCAGCGCGTGGAGGAAGCGGCCGTTCGTGATCCATCGACGACGCTCGACGATCTCGTTGTGCATGATCGCGATCTGGCCCGTCGGCCCGCCGAAGTTGATGAAGCCGAGCTTCACCCAGAAGCGCGCCGCCTCGCGTAAGGGGACGCCGTGCGTCTGCGTGGGGTCGTCGGCGCGCTCGGCCACGCCGGTGAGCGTATCCCGACTAGATGAACAGCTGGATGGAGGCGGTCTTCATCTCGAGCAGGGCTGTCGCCGCCCCGATCGGCTCCTCCAGCCCGTCGATCAGGTCCTCCTGCTTGAGACCGAGGAGATCCATCGTCATCTGGCACGGGATCAACCGCACACCCATGTCCTGCGCCATCTCCAGCAGCTCGGACGGCAGCGGTGTCTTGTAGTCCTTCGCGAGCTTCTTCATCATCCCGGGCCCGGCTCCCGCGAAGTGGTAACGACTCAGCTTGGCCTTCGAAGGATTGCCTGGGTTCATCACCGAGAGCATCTTCTGCATCCAGTTGTCGCCCGTGATGCGCACACCCGGCTTCACCAACGTGAAGAGGCCCCAGAACGTGAAGAACACGCTCGCCTCCATGCCGGAAGCCGCGGCCGTCGTCGACAGGATCAGCGTCGGCCAGATGCGGTCCAGGTCACCGCCCCACGCGATGATCGTGATCTTGTTCTCCTTGTTCAGGCCGTCGTCGGTTCGCGCAGCCTGCTCGAGAAGCTGGGTCAGCTCGTCGCTCACGGGAGTCACGCCTTCCGGATCACGTATCGGAACGTGCCGTCATCGAGCTCGCCCGACTCCAGCAGTTCGTTGCCGCTGATCGTGGCCCAGCTGGGCACGTCGGAGCGCGAACCCGGGTCGGTGGCCAGGAGCTCGACCAGGTCGCCCCTGGCCGCATCTTTGAGAGCCTTGGCCAACGTCACGAGCGGACCCGGGCAGGACTGACCTTTGGCATCGACGGTACGGGTGATGACATCCATAGGAGAACCTCCAAGAGGGGAGCCGGCGTGGGGTGAGGAAGCTGTGCCCTGTGGTCAGCAGGAACAGCAGATGCGGTCGGGGATCATGGCCGCCACGGTGCCGAGTTCGCGTGTGCAGATCATTTGCAGGTGCAACAGCCTACTTGAGCCCCGTCGCAACGGGCAAGCTCAGAGGGGCAACCGGTAGACCTCGTCCCCCGAGAAGTTCAGGACCCAGACGGCCCCGGCCAGCACCTGGGCAACGAAGATCCCCGCCGCGAGCGTCGGGCCTTCTATCGCCTTTCCGGCGGCGACGTCGACCGTCCAGAGCTCCCCGGTCTGGTTCGCGGGAACCCAGGCCGTCCCGCCGGCCACGTCCAGGTCAAGGGGGGATCCGGGCACGTCCACGCGATCAAGGATCTTCCCGGTCCGTTGGTCGATCCGAAGGACCTGATCGTCGTTCATCGACGCGACCCAGAGCTGCTCCGCGTCGAAGCCGAACCACTGCGCCGCGAACCCGTCGATGTGACGGTCGACGTCGACTTCGTTGCTGTCGGGGTCGATACGTACGACACGATCTCCGAGCTCGTCTGCCACCCACACGCCCTCCGGTGTGACCGCCAGGCCCGACAGCGAGCCGCCCACATGGATCCGCGCCACGATCTTCCCGTCGGATGGGTCGATCCGGACCACATCGGCCTTCGAGCGGAGCGCCACCCAGACACCATCCTCGTCGGCCTGCAGATCCCAGATCGTGTCGCCGACGCGCACCCGGTCGATCACATCCCCGCTCTCGAGATCGAACCGGAGCACCTCCTCTCCCTGCACGGTGGCGACCCATAGATCGCCATCCGCGAACGCGATCCCGCAAGGATCGCCGCCGACATCGGTCGTCTCTACCGCGTTGGTGGCTGGGTCGACGGCCGCGAGCTCGCCCGAGGCCGCGAGCGTGATCCACACCCTGCCCTCGGCTTCCGTCGCTGCACAAGGAGCGGGGCCCACCCTCACCACGGCATCGACCCCGGCCGGAACGGCAGGCGTCGGAGAGGACACGGAGGATCTCGCCGGGCTGGACGCGGAGACCGTCGCATCGTCCGCAGCGTTTCCCCCGCCACAGGCAACCAGGATCAACGCGGCCGAGACTCCGATGGTTCGGCGACAGATCATGCGCACGGCCTCCATCCGCCGCGTGCGCGGCGTCATCTATCCCTACGGGACCGAACGGAGCCGAGCTTCCAGGAACGTGCGCATCTCGCGGAGGCTCGCGCTGCGGGCGACGCTCCGGATCCGGGAGGGTGCGGCGCCGAACGCGCTCCGGAACGCGTCCGTGAAATGGCTGTGGCTGCTGAACCCCGACTCGAGCGCCAGGTCGGTCAGGTTCAGGCCAGGATCGCACAGCCGATCCAGGGCCGACCGGAGCCGCAGCTGCGTTCGGTAGGCATGCAGTGATGACCCGGTCCGCGAGCGGAACACGCGAGCCAGGTGGAACGGAGATGCCAGGACCTCGCGAGCGAGCTCGGGGAGCGACCGTCGTTCGCGGAACGAGGTCGACAGGACCTCGGCGGCCGCCTCCGCCAACTCGGCGTGCATCCGTGCCGTGCCCGGCCTCGGCGGTGCAGGCGCGCGATCCCACAGCAGGTAGGCGTTACGCATGGATCGCTCGACAACGCGGCAGAGCGTCTCCTCCACGAGCAACGGGTCCACGAACGGTGATGCAAGGTGCCGTTCGATCTGCCGTTCCAAGAGCACGGTGTGCGGGTCGGTCGGCGCGAACATGCCTGGGAAGGAGAACGTCGCCGGATCCTGCGAACTCGCTTCAGGATCGAACCGGGTCGCGACCTCGGCAAGATGGACGGGCGCGAGCCCAACGAAGACGCAGTGATCGCCGGCCGGGTCCACGACATCGCGTCGATGTTCACGTTCGGGGTCGTAGAGGATGACGTTGGTCGTGTTTGCCACCACGGAGTCGACGCCGAACTGCGTGATACGCACCGCCGTCTTCGGGAAGACCAACAACGACCCGCGATCGCCCATGCGTATCGGCCGCGACCACAGGCCGTCGCCGGGGATGGCGTGGAAGACGCCGACGGCGAACATCCCCCCCTCGAAGACCCGTCGTTCCACGGATGGAACGTTAGCCGGACGGCGCCGCCGGGGTCGTGAGGCAACCCGCCGAGCGTCCCAGCTGGCGCAAACCCTCGAGGTCGCCAGGACCGAACCCCGTCATCCCGCCGCCCGACGGCTCCATCAGCTCGCCTTCCGCCTTGAAGTGCCCGAGCCCGAGCACGTGCGCCAGCTCATGCAGCACGACCGGACCCTGCGCACCCTCGGACCCGAAACCCGGAGGATTCGGATCGGCGACGTTGATCGCGACGACCCCGCTCACGTAGAGCGTCGACGGTCCCGGCTGGGGATAGAGCGGCCCCGCGACGCCGGCCGCCTCGCGACCGCCGGGATCGAAGTCGAAGCTGCTCGTTCGAGGATCCACCCAGCCGACGAGCACCGGGGCCCACCGGTCGCCGTAACGGTCGGGTTGATACACGTCTCGATCCCGCGTCGGGACCTCGTCCGTCAGGCCGTCGTACGTGAACGCGATCCCGGTCGCGCCCGAAAGCCGGAGCACCGCCGCCTGGACGTCCTGCAACGATCCCGCCGGCGCCGCGCCCAGGTTCACCACGTAGTGGATCGGTTCGCACGGGTTCCAGCGGACCGGCCCACCGCCGACCATCGCCATGAACGAGAACTCCTGACTGCGACGACCGGACTCCCACGCGTGCACGATGGGCGGGACCGTCACGCTGGCGAGCACGCACGAGAGCGTGATCACCGCCAGGATCCGGACCATCCGCTTCGACCCACGGGGCGCAGGCACGTAAAAGTCGGTGCCGAGCGCGTGTTCCAACCCTTCGGGGTCGTTCAGATCGGGACGTGGGGGCCGCGGCAGCGGCGGAGCCGGGAGCGCTTCCTGCATCCCTTCAAGGTCGGCGCGCATCTCCATCAACCTTATCCCCGGTCTTGGGAACGCCCGGATCCGCTACACGCGACGGCGACGTTCCCGGGGCCAGTAGATGAGCACCACCTTGGCCTTCAGTGCGTCGCTCCGCGCCGGGCCGAACTGCCGGCTATCGGTGGACGCGGCGGCGAAGTCGCCCTCGACCCACCACTCGTCGGCGTCGAGCGTGCGATCGCCGACCCGGTCGCCCGGAGCCGCCGACAGGCGCTTCACCATCTCGTAGCCCGGGCGTCCGGGGTGTTCGACCACGACGACGTCGCCAACCGTCGGGTGTCGGAGAGGGATCGTCAGCGCCCAGTCTCCGGGGGCGAGCGTCGGCGCCATGCTCCCGCCCTCGATGAGCACGCGCGATGGAGTCCAACGCAGGCACGCCCACGCGACCCCGGCCGCCACCAGCATGCCCGTCCCGATCTCCAAGAACGGTTTCCGACCTCGGTGGTAGGTTTCGGGAGTTGGCCCATCAGAAGGAGGCGTCATGTCCATCCTCGAAGCTTTGCTCAAGCCGAGCCGCACCGTCCACGCGCACTGCGATCTTCCGTGCGGCGTGTACGACCCGGCGCAGGCACGCATCGAAGCGGAATCGGTGAAAGCCTGTCAGGAGAAGTACCAGGGATCGGATGACCCGATCTTCCGCGACCGCGCCGTCGCGATCAAGGAAGAGCGCGCTGACCTCGTGAAGCATCACCTTTGGGTTCTGTGGACGGACTACTTCAAGCCCGAGCACCTCGAGGCGAACCCCGACCTGCACGAGAAGTTCTGGAACGCGACCAAGCTCGCCGGCGCGTCGAAGAAGAGCGAAGACCCGGCGCAGGGTCAAGACCTGCTGAACGCCGTCGACGAGATCGCCAAGATCTTCTGGGCGACGAAGTCGTAGGGAACGTCAGGCGGAGAACCACCCGAGGCCGGGGCTATCGCCCCGGCCTCGTTCCGTTCCCGGACGGTGGAAAGACGGCGGACGAGCGGGGCCGTCGGATCCCAGCCCGTCCGCACGATGACCAGACCCTATGAACCGAACCGAACCAGACCGATGAAGAGGACCCGGCGGGGGCGGAGTGGGTCTGGCGGCACCCCGCCACCGCCTGGTCTCGCAGTTGACATCGGCAGAGGGTCGGCCGTCGCAGCACTGACCGAACGGCCGAAGTTTCCTCGCCGAATGGCCGATATCCGCTCGCGGCCCGGGGACGTCGTCCGGTCCGGTCCGGCGGCAACCGGCTGATACGCTCGCCGCTCGTGAAGGACATCGGGCTGGTCGGCGTGCCGTTCTCCGG
>JBBQVZ010000166.1:0-5892 GCA_038211015.1 Actinomycetota bacterium
CGGTCTTCGTCGGGGCGGATTGGTGGGGGTTCTTCGGGTTCGACGACCGGCGCGAGGCACGCGGCTGGTCCGAGGTGGAGCCCGGCGCCCTGCGCGCCGCCGCCGGTGCCCTCGGTGCCGCGATCGAGCGGCAGCGGATCGAGGAGACCCGTCGGTTCGCCGAGCAGCAATATCGATCGATCGTCGAACACATCCCGGCCGTCACCTACATCGCCGCCATGAACGAGCAGGCGTCGGCCGTCTATGTGAGCCCCCAGATCGAGCGGATACTCGGGTACTCGCAGCAGGAGTGGCTCGCGGACCCGGGTCTCTGGCCGAAGATCCTCCACCCCGACGATCGCGCTCGCGCGCTCGCGGAGAACGCTCGCCACCACGAGACAGGTGAGAAGTTCGCCCTCGAGTATCGGATGTTCACCAAGGACGGCAGGGTCGTCTGGGTGTTCGATCAGGCGACGCTGGTGCGAGACGAACATGGCGCGCCGTTGTTCTCCCACGGCGTGGTGCTGGACATCTCCGAGCGCAAGCGAGACGAAGAGCAGGTCGCCTTCCTCGCGTATCACGACGAGTTGACCGGCCTGCCCAGCCGGTCGATGTTCGAGGAGCTGTTGAGCCTGTCGATCGATCGGGCGCGACGCCACGACGGATCCGTCGCGGTGGTCTGCCTCGACCTGGACGATTTCCGCCTGGTGAACGACAGCCTCGGACATCACCACGGCGACGACCTCCTGAAGTTGGTGGCCGATCGTCTGCGCGAGTCCACGCGTGAGACCGACCTGGTCGCGCGGAGGGGAGGCGACCAGTTCCTGCTGCTTCTAGCGGATCTGGAGCGCGAGGAGCGCGGCGACATGGACGCCGCGATGATCCGAGCCGAGTCCGTCGTTCAGCACATCCACGATTCATTGACGTTGCCCTTCGTGGTCGCCGGGACCGAGCTCTACGTCTCGGCAAGCATGGGGATCAGCCTCTTCCCCCAGGACGGGGACGAGATCGGCGGACTGCTTCGCAACGCCGAGGCCGCGATGTACCAGAGCAAGAAGTCCGGCCCGGCGGGCTACGTCGTGTCTGCGCGCGGAGCCGTCGATTCCTCGGCGAAGCTGCAGTTCGTCACCAGGCTTCGTAAGGCGGTCGAGAACCAGAGATGGATCCTGCACTACCAACCGGTCATCGAGCTCGCGACGGGCGAGATGATCGGCGTCGAGGGGCTGATCCGCTGGATCGAGCCCGACGGCACGATGATCCCGCCGGGGGACTTCATCCCCCTCGCGGAAGAGCTCGGGCTGATCGAAGCCATCGGGGACTGGGTGGTGAACGAGATCGTCTACCAGGCACGAGCATGGGCGGATATGGGCATCGACCTCGAGCTCGGTTTCAACCTCTCGCCAAGGCAGTTCTGGCAGCCCGACCTGGCGAGAAGGATCCTCTCGCAGATCAGGGACGGCGGCGTGGACCCGGCGCGGATGGTCGTGGAGGTGACCGAATCCTCGGCCATGATCGACCCCGATCGCGCCCAGGAGATCTTGTGGGAGCTCCACCGCGGCGGTCTCCGCATCGCGATCGACGACTTCGGCACGGGCTACTCGTCCCTCTCGCGTCTGCGGGACGTCCCGATCGACATGCTGAAGATCGATCGGTCGTTCGTCTCGGGCGTCGACATGGATCCACAGGCGGCAAGCATCGTGACCGCGTTCATCGAGCTGGCGAACGGATTGGGCATGACGACGCTGGCCGAGGGGATCGAGACGCGTGGCGAGCTCGATCTCCTGATCGCCCGCGGTTGCCGGATGGGTCAGGGTTACCTGTTTAGCCGGCCGGTGCCACCGGAGGAGATCATCGCGTTCGCGCTGGGCGGCGTTCCCGCCGCGATCCCCAGCGGCTGAGCCGGGGACTACTTCCGGGCGAGCCCGCTCTACGCGATCGCCGCTCGCACCCGTTGGACGATCGACGCTTCATCGATCCCGGCCCACGCCCGCAGTTCCTCCGGTGATCCGGAGCCCGGCATCTGCGTGACCGCCACCTTCACGACCCGCCCCGAGAGCGGGCCGGTCGCGGCGAGCGCCTCCAGGACCGCATCGCCGATACCGCCCTCGATCCGATGGTCCTCCACCACCACGATCACACCGGTCTCCTCGAGCGCACCACGCAGGGTCGGCGCGTCGATCGGCTTCACCGAGTAGCAGTCGATCACCCGGACGGCGATGCCCTCGGCGGAAAGCGCCTCCGCGGCGCCCATGCATGCGTGGAGGGTGACACCGGCGCCCACCAGCGTGACCCGGTCGTCCGGCCCCGACGCGAGCGTCTTGCTGCCGCCGACCGGGAACTCCTCCTGCGGTCCGTAGAGCGAGGACGTCGCCTCGCGGGTCGTTCGGATGTAGGAGATCCCCGGAAGGTCGCACATGGCGGCGACGAGCTTCACCGTGGCGTTCCCGTCCGCCGGGTACAACACGGTCGAGCTGTGCAGGGCCCGCATCGTCGCGAGATCCTCGAGCGCCATCTGCGACGGACCGTCCTCCCCGATGGAGACGCCGGCGTGCGAGCCGCAGAGTCGGAGATCCGCTCTGCCGATCGCTCCCATCCGCACGAAGTCGGTGGCGCGAGTGAAGAACGCACCGAACGTGGCGGAGAACGCGATCTTGCCGAGCGCCTGCATCCCGATCTGCGCACCTACCATCGTTTGCTCCGCGATGTAGACCTCGAAGAAGCGCTCGGGCGCGACCTCGTGGAACTCGTCCGTGTAGGTGGAGTTCCCGACCTCGCCGTCCAACACCACGACTTCGGGACGGTGGCCGGCGAGCCAGGCGAGGGCGTCGCCGAACGCCTTGCGCGTCGCGATAGGGCCGTCGTAAGCGGGAGGCTCGTCCACGTGGGGGGTGGTCCGCTCGATCGGGATGAACGACTCGGGTTTGGGCGGGGTGATCGTCAGGTGCCGTTCTCCGCCGAGCTCCTGGATCGCGGTGGTGGCCTGTTCTTCGGAGAGTGCCTTCCCATGCCATCCCTCGGCGTTCGCCAGGAACGAGACACCGTGGCCCTTCTCCGTGCGCGCGACGATCAACGTCGGTCGGTCTGTGCTCCTCGCCTCCGTGTATGCGGCGTCGATCTCGGCGACGTCGTGGCCATCGATCTCGATCGCGTGCCATCCGAACGCCGTCGCGCGATCGCGGAACACATCGGCATCGCGTCCGTGCATGGTGGGGCCGCGCTGGCCGAGCCCGTTGAGATCGAGGATCGCGGTGAGGCCCTCGAGCCGGTGGAACGACGCCGTCTCCATGGCTTCCCAGACCGAGCCTTCGGCCATCTCGGAGTCGCCGAGCATCACCCAGGCGTGTCCCGGCGAGCCGTTGAGCCGCATCGCGAGCGCCATCCCCACGCCGATCGGGAGCCCCTGTCCGAGCGATCCCGTTGCGACGTCGACCCATGGCAACTCCGGCACGGGGGCCGGGTGCCCCTGGATCGGCGATCCGAACCGGCGCAGCGTCAACAGTTCCTCATCGGAGATGGCGCCGATCGCTTTCAGCGCGGAGTACAGGACCGGGGCCGCGTGCCCCTTGGACAGTACGAAGCGGTCATTGGCGGGATCGTCGGGCTCGGAGACATGCGTGCGCAGATGGTCGGCGTACAGGACCGCAGTGAGATGCGCCGCGGACATCGACGAGGTCGGATGGCCGGATCCCGCGGCCGTGGTGCATCGGATGCTGTCGACGGCGAGCTGTGCCGCGAATCCGTTCCAAAGCTGTCTCCGGTCGTCCATCGTGGCTCCCGTTCGTTCGTCGTCTGAGGTTCGTCAGCCTACCGCCGGGCCGAGGAACCGTGGCCCCCGCCCGCTGCGGTGTACGCTCGTTGTGCATGAGCTCTTCCTCCGAATCGTCCGTCACATCCTTCAGGGATCTCGGTGTATCCGACGCGGTGATCGACACCCTCGCCAAGCGTGGGATCTACGAGCCGTTCCCGATCCAGGTGATGGTGATCCAGGACGCCACCTCGGGACGCGACACGCTCGCCAAGTCGCAGACGGGCTCCGGCAAGACGCTCGGGTTCGCCATCCCGATCGTGGAGCAGCTCTCCCCCGAGGATACGAAGCACCCCGGCGCGTTGATCCTGGTGCCGACGCGCGAACTGGCGCAGCAGGTCAAGGACGACCTGGTCGATATCGCACGAGCCAAACGTCTGAAGACCAAGGTGGTGTACGGAGGCACGCGTGTGACCGAGCAGTCGAAAGGCGTGGGTGACGCGCACATCCTCATCGCCACACCCGGGCGGCTGCAGGACCTCGCCGATCGCAAGCTGGTGAAGCTCGACGGGGTGAAGATCTTCGTGCTCGACGAGGCGGACCGGATGCTCGACATGGGTTTCCAACCGCAGGTGGACCGCATCGTCCGGCTGCTCCCGAAGAACCGTCAGACGATGTTCTTCTCGGCCACGCTCGATGGCGCCGTCGGACGGATCGCCGAGGTGTACACGAGGAACCCCGTGCGACACGAGATCACCTCGGACGGCAAGACCGTGGAGGAGGCCGATCACCGGTTCGTGCCGGCCGGCTCGCACGAGAAGCTCGACAAGCTCATCGAGTTGGTGAACGAGCAGGAGGGTTTGACCCTCGTCTTCGTGAACACGAAGCGCCGCGTCGAGTCGCTCGCCCGGCAGCTGCGCACGCAGGACGTGCCCACCGTGATGATGCACGGCGACATGACGCAGCAGGCGCGCGAGAAGGCGCTTCATCGGTTCGAAGACAAGCACGTCGGAGTCCTGGTCGCGACCGACGTGGCGGCACGCGGTCTCGACCTCGACGACATCACGC
Organism: Actinomycetota bacterium; assembly: GCA_038211015.1. GTDB lineage: Bacteria > Actinomycetota > UBA4738 > UBA4738 > HRBIN12 > JBBQVZ01. The sequence goes on from JBBQVZ010000166.1 coordinate 4,793, forward strand.
TCGTCGTGAACTACGACCCACCGCTCGAGGACAAGGGATACGTGCACCGGGTCGGGCGGACCGCGCGCGCCGGTCGGGGCGGGATGAGCGTCACGTTCGTCACCCCGGACCAGCAGGGTGACGTCAGCCGGATGGCGGCTCGCCTGGATCTGCACCAGGAGTTCGAGCAAGAGGGCATGAAGGTCGCTCCGGCCAGGCTCGTGTTCAGCGGTTCGAGCCGGGGGCGCCGGTCCGGTCTGCGCCGGCCGAAGCGCCGCTGACGCCTGGGCGGAGCCGTCAGGCGCCGGTGCTCTCGACGACCGTGAGGGCCGCCCGGCGGTGGAGCGCGAGGATCTCGGCGGCCGGGACCGGTCGCGAGAAGTAGTAGCCCTGTCCCTGCGTGCACCCGCGATCCGCCAGCCACATCCACTCCGCCTCGGTCTCGATGCCCTCGGCGAGCGCGGTCATGCCGAGGTTCTGCGCGAGCGCGATCACGGCCGACACCATGCTGGCTGCGTCCCGGTCGGTGTCGACATCGCGGATGAACGAACGGTCGATCTTGAGCACGTCGAACGGCATGTGCTTCAGACGCGCCAGCGACGAGTAACCCGTGCCGAAGTCGTCGATCGCGAGGCGAAGGCCTCGACCATGCATGTCTTCCAGGATCGCCTGTGTTCGTTCCGGATCGGTCATGGCCGTCGATTCGGTGATCTCGACCGTCAGGCGCGCTGGATCCATACCGGCAGGCAGGAGTCGCGCCAGGATCTTGTCGACGACGTCGGGCTGCCACAGCTGCCGGGGCGACAGGTTGAAGCTGATCTCCAGCGCCAGCCCGTCGGCGCGCCAGAGGGCATCCTGCCGGCTGAGCTCATCGACGACCCAGTCGCCGATAGCTTCGATCAGGCCCATCTCTTCGGCGAGCGGGATGAACTCGCCCGGTTGGATCAACCCGCCGCCCGGCTCGGGCCAGCGGATCAATGCCTCCACGCCGATCATCCCCCCGGTGGAGAGGTCGATCAGCGGTTGGTAGTGGAGCATCCAGCTCTGGTTCTCGACGGCCTTCCGCAGCCGTGTGCTGAGCGACAGCTTGCCCATCGCGTCGACGTCGCCGGCGGCGTGCA
>JBBQVZ010000167.1:0-5882 GCA_038211015.1 Actinomycetota bacterium
GGCCAGGTGCTGTCGCTCCGCGAGAAGGAATTCATCGAGGCATCCCGATCGCTCGGGTCGTCGAACTTCCGGATCATCATGCGGGAGATCCTGCCGAACGTCGCCGCTCCGATCATCGTGTTCACCACGTTGATCATCCCCAGCAACATCCTGTTCGAGGCCGGCTTGTCGTTCCTCGGTGTGGGGGTTCCCGACTCGACGCCCTCGTGGGGAGCCATGCTCGCATCGGCCGGGGACGCCTTCCGGTATGCGGCTTGGCTCATGATATTCCCCGGCCTGGCGCTCTTTATGACGACCCTCGCCTTCAACCTGGTCGGCGACGGCCTGCGCGACGCGCTCGATCCCCGGACGTCCGCCTAACCGTATCCAGAGAGGGAAGGAAGCGGGACGAAGGGAGGAAGGGCAGGGTACCGGGCAGGATACGAGTGCTTACTGAAGGTAGCGATGAACCATCGAGAAGGGGGGTACCGTTGAAACGGATCATGAAGATGGTCGCCGTCGTGGCGGTCCTGGGCATCGTAGCGGCCGCGTGTGGCGGCGATAACGGAGGCGGGAGCGGAACGACCGGTTCGACCGGTTCGACCGGTGCGACCGGCGCCGATCTCTCGGGCGGCACGCTCCGTATGGCGATGCTCGGTGACGTATCCGCGGCGTTCGATCCGCAGAAGGAGTACTACAGCGTCACATGGGAATACATGCGCTGTTGCCTCGTTCGGACGCTGATGTCCTACAAGGGCGTGCCGACCGCCGATGGTGGCACGGAGTTGTTCCCGGATCTGGCGGCGGCGGAGCCGACCATCTCTGATGACCAGCTGACGTGGACGTATCAGATCAAGCCGGGGGTCCACTACGGCGACCCGTTCACAGACGTCGAGGTCACCGCGCAGGACTTCGTCCGCGCGCTCGAGCGGACGGGCAATCCCAAGGCGAACGTCGGAGGCTACTCCTTCTATTACAGCGTCATCAAAGGGTTCGATGAGTTCGTCGCCGGCGACGCGGATTCCATCTCGGGTCTCTCGGCACCGGATGACAGCACGCTGAAGATCGAGCTGACGGTTCCGTCGGCCGACCTCAGCTACCGCCTGGCCATGCCGACGGCCGCACCGATCCCGCCGAACGGCGACGCCCGCCTTGGTGCCGCGGAGGGCCACGACAAGAACTACGGTCGTTTCCTGGTGTCCACGGGACCGTATGAGTTCGAGGGTGCCGACCAACTCGACTTCTCGGTCGCTCCCGCCGATCAGGCGGAGGTTTCGGGTTACGTCCCGGGCCGTTCGATCGTGCTCGTTCGCAACCCGGGCTATGACCCGGCGACCGACGGCCTTCGCCCGGCGTATCCAGACCGGATCGAAGTGGCGATCGGCGGCGACAACGACGACCTCTACAATAAGGTCAAGTCGAACGACTTGGACTTCGTCGTGGACGGCGCCGTCCCGCCGGACACCATCCGCGAATACACGACGAACCCCGATCTTCAGAGCAAGATCAACGTCTACGCGTCGGATGCGCTGAGGTACATCTCGTTCAACTTCCTCGTGCCGCCCTTCGACGACATCCATGTGCGGAAGGCGTTCAACTGGGCGTTGGACAAGTCCGGAATGCGTCAGCTCAGAGGCGGGGCGACGACCGGGGAGTTCGCCGGCCACATCATGGTGAACAGCCTCGAGAACGACCTCCTCAAGACGTACGACCCGTACGCCACTCCGAACGGTGCCGGCGACATCGAGAAGGCCAAGGAAGAGATGGCCCTATCGAAGTACGACACCAACCAAGATGGCGTGTGCGACGCACCGGAGTGCGAGAACATCCTCGCGGTGACCGACAACGCCGATCCCTACCCGAAGCAGGCTGCACTGATTGAGCCGATCGTGGAACAGCTCGGGATGTCGTTCGACGTCAAGGAGCTCGAGCGCACGACGATGTACAACAAGTGCGTCGACCTGGCCACGAAGTTCGGTATCTGCTTGGCCCCCGCGTGGGGCAAGGACTATCCGGCAGGGTTCACGTTCGCCAGCCCGCTCTTCGGCGACGAGAGCCTGTACCCCAGCTGCTGCAACTACAACGGCCTGGGCGCCACCCCCAAGCAGATCAGTGACTTCGGATACACGTCGGTGACGTCGGTGCCCAGCGTCGATGACAAGATCGATGCTTGCGGCGAGGCGACGGGAGACGCGCTGTTCCAGTGCTGGGCGGACTTCGACACCTACCTCATGGAGGAAGTCGCGCCGTTCGCGCCGTATCTGTTCGACAACAGCGTGGACATCCTCTCGGAGAACATCATCAACTACTCGTTCGACCAGTTCGCCGGTCTGGCTGCGTTCGATCAGTTGGCCGTGGCAAACAAGGGCTGATCGGAGGAGCCGGTACCACGATGAGATGAGGCACGATGGGGAAGGGGTCGCGGCCAGCGGCCCCTTCCCGTCGGCTTCGCACGATTGAGGAACGCGAAGCGAAGGAGGTGTAGACGGTGGGCAGGTACCTGATCAGGAGGGTCCTCTTCATGGTCCTGGTGCTCTTCGTCGTCTCCCTGCTGACGTTCCTGATCTTCGTCAAGCTCCCGGCCGGAGACCCCGCGCGCCGCGCGGTGGGTCGGACCACGACCCCCGAGCAGATCGAGGCGGCGCGCAAGGCGTTCGGCTTGGACAAGCCGATCTACGTGCAGTACGGAAGGTTCGCGAAAGGGCTCATCCCGTGGCCGGGGTTGTTCCTTTCGGAAGACGTCTACTACTCGTACGGCAACTTCGTCCCCGTCAAAGAGGAGATCTACCGGCGACTGCCGGTGACGATCACGCTCGCCCTCGGGGCCGCGATCCTCTGGCTCTGCATCGGCATCCCGATCGGCATCGTGTCCGGGATCAAACGGGGGTCGTTCTGGGACCGGGCCGGCATGTTGTTCGCCTTGTTCGGCGTCTCGATGCCGGTGTTCTGGCTCGGGCAACTGCTGCTGTATTTCCTGTGGTTCAAGCTCGCTCTCGCGCCGTCCTCGGGCCTCGACATCGGGGCCAACATCTGGGAGTCGATCGCGCAGGGCAAGTTCATCCTGCCGTGGATCACGCTGTCGATGACCTCCGCCGCGTTCTACGCCCGCATGGTTCGCGGCAACCTGATCGAGACGATGAGCGAGGACTACATCAGGACGGCGCGGGCCAAGGGGCTGCCCGAGCGCCGTGTCATCTTCCGGCACGGCCTCCGAGGCGCGCTCACACCGGTCGTCACCATGCTCGGGCTCGACATCGGCGCGCTGCTGGGTGGGGCGTTCATCACCGAGACCCTCTTCGGTCTCCCCGGCATCGGCCAGTTCGCGGTGAAGGCCATCGGCACGCAGGACTTCCCCGAAGTCATGGGAGTCACCATCCTCGGGGCCATGTTCATCGCGGCGGCGAACCTGGTGGTCGACATCGTCTACGCCTTCCTCGACCCGAGGGTGAGGTACACCTAAGTGGCCGAACCGCTGCTCGAGGTCAAGGACATGAAGGTGCACTTCAAGACCGACGACGGCATCGTGAAGGCCGTCGACGGCGTCTCGTACAGCATCCAGCCGGGGGAGACCCTCGGCATCGTGGGCGAATCCGGGTCGGGGAAGAGCGTCAGCTCGCTCACGGTCATGGGGCTCACCGACTCGAAGTACGCCGAGATCTCCGGCGAGGTGTTGTTCCGCGGTGTCGACCTGCTGAAGCTCCCCCCGGACGAGATGCGGAACATCCGCGGCGCCAAGATCTCGATGATCTTCCAGGACCCCATGACGTCGCTCCATCCGTTCTACAAGGTGGGCGACCAGATAGCCGAAGCGATCCGCGTGCATCAGAACGTCAGCAAGAAAGAGGCGTTCCGCCAGTCGGTGGAGATGCTCGGGAAGGTGAACATCCCGCGCCCAGAGGAGCGCGCGAAGCAGTTCCCGCACGAGTTCTCGGGTGGCATGCGGCAACGCGCGATGATCGCCATGGCGCTCGCGTTGAACCCCGATCTCCTGATCGCCGACGAGCCGACGACGGCGCTGGATGTCACCGTGCAGGCGCAGATCCTGGACCTCATCGACAGGCTGAAGGACGAGTTCAACGCCGCCGTCATCATCATCACGCACGACCTCGGCGTGGTCGCGGAGCACTGCGACAACATCCAGGTGATGTACGCCGGCAAGGCGGTGGAGTACGGCAACACCGACGACATCTACTACGGCCCGCTGCACCCGTACACCTGGGGGCTCCTGCGTTCGATCCCACGGCTGGATGCCGAGGAGAAGGAGCCGCTGCACCCCATCCAGGGGTTGCCGCCGTCCCTCATCCACGTGCCGTCGGGTTGCTCGTTCCATCCCCGGTGCCCGTACGTGATGGACGTCTGTAAGGTCGACGTGCCGCCGCTGCTTCCGGTCGACGGCCATCACGCATCGGCGTGCCATCTCAGCCTGGCGGACAAGGAACGGATCCGCGCCGAAGAGGTCCTGGCCAACCGATGAGCGTCGAGACGACCGCGCGCATCGATCCGCCGCCGGATCCTGTCGGCGAGCCACTGATCAAGATCGAAGGCATCAGGAAGTACTTCCCGATCACCCGCGGGATCTTGTTCCAGCATCGTGTGGGCGACGTGCACGCGGTCGACGGCGTGGATCTGGAGGTCTACCCCGGCGAGACCCTCGGCCTGGTCGGGGAGACCGGCTGCGGCAAGTCCACGCTCGCGCGGGTCGTGATGCGGCTGTTCGACCCGACGGAGGGCAAGATCTGGTTCCAGGGCCAGGAAATCACGACGCTCAAGGGTGGCGACCTACGCGCCCTTCGGCGCGACATGCAGATGATCTTCCAGGACCCGTACGCGTCGTTGAACCCGCGCAAGACGATCGGGACGATCATCGGCTCGCCGTTCCGCCTGCACGGGACCGTGCCGCGCAAGAGCGTCAAGAGCGAGACCCAACAGCTGATGGAGCTGGTGGGCTTGAACCCCGAGCACTACAACCGTTATCCGCACGAGTTCTCGGGGGGACAGCGTCAGCGCATCGGCGTCGCGCGGGCGCTCGCTCTTCGTCCCAAGCTGATCGTCTGCGACGAACCCGTCTCGGCTCTCGACGTGTCGATCCAGGCGCAGATCCTGAACCTGTTGGACGATCTGCAGGAGGAGTTCAAGCTCACGTACCTGTTCATCGCACACGACCTGGCGGTCGTGAAGCACGTGTCCGACCGGGTCGCGGTCATGTACCTGGGCAAGATCGTGGAGATGGCGGACGGCCCGACGCTGTACCGGACGCCGAAGCACCCCTACACGGGCGCGTTGCTCTCGGCGGTGCCGGTCGCCGACCCGAAGATGGCGCGCGCCAAGCAGCGGATCATCCTGGAGGGCGACGTTCCGTCTCCGATCGATCCGCCGTCCGGCTGCCGGTTCCACCCACGGTGTCCGCGTGCCCAGTTCCCCAAGTGCCGCGAGGACGAACCGGAGCTCACCCCCATGCACCCGGGACAGGTCGCTGCGTGCCATTTCCCGCTGGAAGACCGTATCCTTGAGGCTCCGTCCCCAAGCTGAGCTGGAGTTCTTTCATGCTGAACAAGATCGTCATCGTGCTGGACGTGCTCTCTGGGCTCTTCCTGATCGTCACGATCCTGCTGCACTCCGGACGGGGGAGCGGCCTGTCCGACATGTTCGGTGGGGGAAGCAGCCTCGCCGGCGGGACGGGCATGGAACGCACGCTCGACCGCATCACCGTCGGCACGGCGGTCTTGTTCGGTCTGTGCACGTTCTGGCTCGCCTGGCGCTGGAACCCCTGATCGGGGCACCCTCACGCCGTTGCTAGAATCCTGTCTCGTTCCACGTCGGAGTGGCGGAACTTGGTAGACGCGCTAGGTTGAGGGCCTAGTGTCCTTTGCGGGACGTAGGGGTTCAAATCCCCTCTCCGACAC
>JBBQVZ010000168.1:0-5853 GCA_038211015.1 Actinomycetota bacterium
GGTCACCTGCCCCCCCCCGGGGGGTGCACCCTGGGGGTGCGCGGGGGGCGCGCGCGGGTGGGGCGCGACGAACCCAACTGACCGACCTACTGTGAAGCCTCCCAGAGCGCCGCTTCGGCCTCCTCCAGCTGCCGCAGAACGTGCTCGAGTGTTGAGAGCGGGGTGCCTCCTGCCGCCTCCCCTTCCGCCCCGCCGTACATCTCGACCGCGAGCTCGAGAGACCTCCGGGCCGCATCGACGTGCTGCCGACTCCGGACGACCTCTCTTGACGCGCTGGTTGCTCGTGATGGTACGAGGCGCTCCTCAGACCCGAGCCGCATAGACACCTCCGAGAGCCGAACTCCGGGTGTGACAGTCTCTCCCCTCGGCTCTCGAACACGCCTCGGCCGCCGAGCGTAGAGGAAGCACGCATTCGATGGCACTCGGGGATGGAGCCCCGCTCGCCGAGCGAGAACATCGACCTTAGCTCGGGACCGCGACGCGAACGACCTCGGCCGAGTCGAGCAGCGGGAACCAGAGATGGCCGTCCGCGAACACGAACAGCTGGTTCGCGTTGATCGTCCCCTGCTCCGCAACCTCGGCGCTCACCGTGACCTCGTTCGAGGCGGGATCGATGCGCATGAGGAGCGGTCCCAGATCGGTCGCGACCCACATCGCTCCGTTCACGCCGAGCAGACCGTCGGGGTGGACCTCCGTGTCGATCGTCGCGACCACCTCGTCCGTGACCGGGTCGATCCGCTGAACGGTGTTGAAGTCCGTGCTCGATACCCAGATCGTGCCGTCGAAGGCCGCCAGCACCTGTCCGCCGAAGTCGACGGTGACGGTGGCGATCACCTTGGCCTTCGCGGGGTCGATCCGCGACACGCTGGAGCCCGCGTAGTTCGAGACCCAGACGCTGCCGAACGCGAACGCCGCGAACCGCGGCTCGTCCCCCACGCGGACGGTCCCGACCATCCGGTCGTTCGCGGCATCGATGATCCCGACGCGCCCGCTGTTCTCGCAGACGACCCAGACCGATCCGCCGCCGATCGCGAACCCCTCGGGCGCGTCGCACACGTCGATCGTCGCGACCACCTCGTCCGTACCTGGATCGATGCGGGAGATCGTGTCGCTCTCGGAGTTCGAGACCCAGATCGAACCGAACCCCGCGGCCGTTTCGAGAGGGACCTCGCCGACCGGGATCGTCGCGATCACCGTGTTCGTGGCCGGATCGATCCGGGAGACCGCCGGCTGGCCGCCCGACTGGAACTCCGAGTTCACGACCCAGACGCTGCCGAACCCCTCCGTGATGCCGATCGGCTCGCCGCCCACCGCCACCGAAGCGATGGCCGGAAGCGTCGACGAACCCGACGGCGTTGCCGACCCAGTCGCCGACGGTACCGGCCCGGACGCGCCGGGCGTCCTCGCGGTGCCGTCGCTTGAGCCTCCGCCGCATGCCGCGACGGCAGCCGCCGTGGTCGCGACCGCGAGCCCGCGCGCGAAGCGCCCCCACACCGCCATCACCCCGACCTACGACGCGACGTCACCGCGAGGTCGGGTTGGGCAAGATGCCGCAACCCCACCGTATGACGCTTGTCGGGACCCCCCGATAGTCTGCACGCCGTGGGCGACCCGATGATCTACACCGAAGGCGTCGAGAAACGGTTCGGCGACGTCACGGCGCTGGGCGGCGTCGACCTGTCGATCGATCCCGGCGTCGTGTACGGCCTGCTGGGTCCGAACGGCGCGGGCAAGACGACCATGGTCCGGATCCTGACGACGCTGCTCACACTGGACACGGGCGTCGCGAGGGTGGCCGGCCTGGACGTCAAGCGCGACGCCGCCCGGCTCCGGGCCGAGGTGGGTCTCGCCGGCCAGTCCGCGGCGGTCGACGAGAACCTCACGGGCTTCGAGAACCTGGAGATGGTCGGTCGTCTTTACCACCTGCCGCGCACCGAGGCGAAGCGTCGTGCGCAGAACGTGCTGGAGCGGTTCCAGCTCGCCGACGCCGGCCATCGGCTGGCCAAGGCCTATTCGGGCGGCATGCGGCGGCGCCTCGACGTCGGGGCGAGCCTGGTGGGCCGGCCGAAGGTGCTCTTCCTGGACGAGCCGACGACCGGACTGGACCCGCGCAGCCGCATGGGTCTGTGGGATCTCATCAGGGAGCTGGTCTCCGACGGAACGACGTTGTTGCTGACCACCCAGTACCTGGAGGAGGCGGACATCCTCACGAACCGGATCGCCGTGATCGATCACGGGACCGTGATCGCCGAGGGCACGTCGGAGCAGCTGAAGTCCCGCGTCGGCGGTGACGTCGTGGACGTCACGGTCGAGCGCGATGACCTCGAGAAGGCGATGGAAGCGGTCGCCGGAATGGGAACGGGGATGCAGATCAACAAGGAGATCGCCGAGATCACCATCTCCGTCGGGCAGGCCAGTGGCGCCGACCTCCTCGTCGAGACGGTGCGGCGGCTCGACTCCTCGGGCATCCGTCTCACCGACATCCAGCTGCGGCGTCCGACGCTGGACGACGTCTTCCTCACGCTGACGGGACGCGCCGCCGAGGAAGGCGCCGACGAGACCGACGCCGATGCCGCACAGAAGAAGCGCGGACGGAAACGGAGGAGCGAGTGAGCACCACGGCCGTGGCAACGTCCACCGCACGCGCGGGCATGGGTCAGCGCGCGAGGTACGCCATCATCGACGGCGCCATCGTCGCCGAGCGAAACATCGTTTCGCTCTTCCGGGTTCCCACGGTCCTGGTGTTCGAGCTCGTGCAGCCCGTCATGTTCACGCTGCTCTTCCGCTACGTGTTCGGCGGCGCGATCGCCGGGCTGCCGCCGGGGTTGGACTACGTCGCCTTCCTGATGCCGGGGATCTTCGCGCAGAACGCGATCTTCGGCGCCACGACGACGGCGATCGGGATCGCCGACGACATGAAGAAGGGCATGATCGACCGGTTCAGGTCACTGCCCATGTCCCGCTCGGCGATGCTGATCGGGCGAACGACCGCGGACCTGGTGAAGAACTTCATCGTCGTTTCGTTGATGGTCGGGGTCGGCTACCTGATCGGGTTCCGGTTCCAGAACGGGCTCATCCCTGCGATCGGTGTGTTCGGCTTGGTGCTCGCGGTGGGCTTCTCGTTCTCGTGGATCTCGGCGGCCGTGGGGTTGGCCATCAAGGAGACCGAGGCGGTGCAGGCAGCCATCTTCACGTTCATCTTCCCCATCGTCTTCATGAGCACGGTGTTCGTTCCGCTCGTCACCTTGCCAGGCTGGCTCCAGGTGATCGCGAGGAACAACCCCGTCTCGATCTGGGCGGATGCGGCCAGGATCCTGACGGTCGGTGAGTTCCCGGGGAGCGGTTCCCTCGAGCACGCGCTGTTCGTCTCCACCGTGTGGATCATCGGGATCCTGGTCGTGTTCGTCCCGCTCTCGGTCCGGCTGTACAAGAAGCTCACGTAGCCGCCCGGCTCAACGACGGCGCCGTTCCTGCCGATACCTCCTGCATGGCGATGCAGGAAGTCGTGTGCGCCGACTGCGGCGCGATCAACCAGGCGGTCGCCCACGCCTGCTGGCGCTGCCTGGAGCCGCTCACCGATCGTGCGGCTGCAACCGCCGAGGTCGCCGAACCCCAGCCCGAACCCCGTCCCGCCACCGCGTAGGAGGCCACCCCGCCACCCCGCGGGAACAGATCTTTCGTACCCTTGGTTCTTCTTGCATCGCGCCGTGCGAGCGCATGCCATGGGACCATCGAGGAGTTAGCTGAGTGGGTCTGTTCGGCTTCGAGGGCGATAACGCGCGCGAGAAGGTCATCGTGCTGCTGACGATGTGCTTCGCGTTGGCGATGGTGATGCTCGACAACACGGTCGTGAACGTCGCCCTCCCGAACATCAGCGAGAAGCTCGGGACCGGGGTGTCCGGACTCCAGTGGATCGTCGACGGATACGTGCTCGCGATGGCCTCGCTGCTCCTCACCGGCGGGATCCTGGGCGATCGCTACGGCCGCAAGAAGATGTTCCTGTCCGGGCTCACGATCTTCACGCTCGCCTCGTTCGGATGCGGCATCTCGGGCAGCACGGGCGCGTTGATCGCGTTCCGCGCGATCCAGGGCATCGGGGCCGCGCTGCTGTTGCCGGGGACGCTGTCGATCATCACGGTGACGTTCCCGCCTCACGAGCGCGCGAAGGCGATCGGCCTGTGGGCCGGCATGTCGGGCCTGGCGCTCGCACTGGGACCGACGGTGGGCGGCGCGATGGTGGAGCATCTGGGTTGGCAGTCGATCTTCTTCCTGAACGTGCCGATCGGCATCATCGCGTTCCTCATCGCGACCCGCACCGTCAAGGAGTCCGTCTCCGAGGAGGAGCGGCAACTGGACATCCCCGGCCTGGTGCTGGGGACCGCGGCCCTGTTCAGCCTCACCTACGCGCTGATCGAGGCGAACCAGAAGGGCTGGGGAGATCCGCTGATCGTCTCGACGCTCGTGGCCGGCGCCGCACTGATCGTGGGGTTCCTGTACTGGGAGCTCCACCACGCCCACGCGATGATGCCGCTCCGCTTCTTCCGGATCCCGGCGTTCTCAGCGGGCAACACCGTGGCGTTCGCCGTGTCACTTGGGATGTTCGCGACGTTCTTCTTCCTCTCGCTCTACATGCAGCTGATCCGCGGCTACACGCCGTTCGAGGCCGGGGTCCGGTTCCTGCCGATGACGCTGATGATCATCGTGACGGCGCCGCTCGCCGGGAAGTACGCGTCCCGGCACGGCTCGAGGGGGCCGATGACCTACGGACTCCTGCTTGGGGGAGCCGGACTGATCTTCTTCGGGACCCAGCTCCAGGTGGACACGCCGTTCTGGTTGATCGCGCCGGTGTTCATCATCATGGGTCACGGGTTGGCCTCGGTGATGGCGCCCATGACGGCGGCCGTGATGAACGCCGTCGGACCGCAGCGCGCGGGACTTGGCTCGGCCATGACGAACACCAGCCGTGAGGTGGGAGGCGTCTTCGGCATCGCGCTGCTGGGCACGATCCTCACGACGAAGCTGAAGGCGTCGCTGACGCCTGCGCTCGCCGGGCTGGGCCTCACGGGTGCACAACAGCATGCCATCGCCGTCGCCGGCGGCCACGGGACGCTCGATCGCGGGGTCCTCGACAGCCTGAGCCTGTCCTCGACCCAGCACGATGCTGTCGTTCGCGCGTTCGCCAGCTCGTTCATGGACGGGTTCCACGTGGCGCTGTTCTTCGCCGGACTGGTGCTGGTGGGTGCGGCGATCATCGCCAACCGCTTCATCCCCGGCCGTCACACCGAGCACGTTCCGGCGCCCGGCGACCACGTCCCGATATCCGTCGAGGCCTAGGAGTGTCTCCTCAGTCGCTGAGCCTCGTTCGACGCATGGAGGTGCTTCACGATGGCTGAGAGGAAACCTGCAAAGAAGGGCACGCAGACGTCCGCCAAGCGCACCACGGCGAGCAAGACGTCCACTGGGTTCACAGAAGATGAACGGGCCGCGATGAAGGCCCGGGCCCAGGAGTTGAAGGCGGAGGCGCGCGCGAGCAAGAACAGGGCGGAAGGTGAACGCGCCGTCCTCGCGGCGATCTCCGCGATGAGGGAACCGGATCGCGCCATGGCCAAGCGGGTCCATGCGATCGTCGAAGCCAGCGCGCCGGGCCTCTGGCCGAAGACGTGGTACGGGATGCCCGCGTACGCCAAGGACGGCAAGGTCGTCTGCTTCTTCAAGAGCGCGGAGAAGTTCGACTCGAGGTACGCGACGTTCGGCTTCGAAGAGGCAGCGAACCTCGACGAAGGCGCCATGTGGCCAACTTCCTACGCGCTGAAGGAGCTGACCGCCGCCGACGAGAAGAAGCTCGGTGCGCTC
>JBBQVZ010000169.1:0-5838 GCA_038211015.1 Actinomycetota bacterium
GGCCACCTTCTTCGTCTCGGGGATGAAGTGCGTTTCCCGGACCACCTCGTTCAGCGGAGCGTCGTGCTTGCCCTGGTGCAGCGCCTTGAGCACGTCCTTGGCGTAGATGATGCCGATCACGTTGTCCAGGTCCTCGTGGTAGACGGGCACCCGCGAGTAGCCATGCTCCAGCACCAACGCCTGGACGTCTCGCAACGACTCGTCGTCCTCGATCGCGGCGATGTCGGGTCGAGGCACCATCACCTCACGCACGATCGTGTCGCCGAACTCGAAGATGGAATGGATCAGCTCCTTCTCACCCTCCTCGATCGAGCCTTCCTCGCTGCCGACCTGGGCCATCGACCGGATCTCCTCCTCCGAGACGAACGGACCCTGCTTCAAGCCGCGGCCTGGGAGGAGCACATTGGCCAGTCCGATCAGCGCACGGGTCGGCAGCGCGAGCGCGCGGCCGAGGAAGTAGACGAGCGGAGCGAGGAGCAGGGCCACTCGATCGGAATGCAAGACCCCAAAGGTCTTCGCCATCGCCTCGACGAAGACGAAGTACAGGAGCGTGAACCCCAGCGAGGCGAGCGTGACGCCGAGGGTGTCGAAGCTCCGCTCCGCGAGGAACGCGACCAAGACCGCCGATCCGTTCTGCACGATCATCACCGAGAGGTACACGGAGTTGAGGTAGCGCGGGGGGTCGGTCTCGAGCCTCACGAGCAGCGCCGCGTTCCGCCGGCCCTCCTCCTGCAACGAGAGTGCGCGGACCCTCGTCATCCGCGTCAACGCCGATTCGGCGAGAGCCAGTAGCGACCCCAGAACAACGAAGACGATCACGAGCACCCAGAGCCACCTCACGGAACCCGCACTCCGCTGTAGCGCTCCTGTCGCGCCCACATCTCCGCGCGTTCCGCGTCCTCCTCGTGGTCGTAGCCCAGCACGTGCAGGATCCCGTGGACGAGGAGCAGCCGCACCTCGCCCGCGGGGTCGTCCGGGTTGTTCCGCGCCGCCACCGACGGCGCCACGATCACGTCTCCCAGCAAACGCACACCGCGCTCGTCCAGGTCGTCGAGCGGAAACGAGAGCACGTCGGTCGGTCCCTCCTCGTCCATGGAGCGCAGATGGAGGTCCGCCATCTCGGTCTCGTCGACGAACGACACCGACAGCTCGACCCCGCCGGTGATGCCCTCGGCGGCGAGCGTCTGGTGGGCGAGCGCGATGAGGCCGTCCTCGTCAACGGGTACGGATCCGCGGTTGGAGATCAGGACCGCCGGATGGCTGCCGTCGTCGTCGCTCATGGCGGTCACGGACGTTCGGCGGCCGCCGCGTCGCGCTGCTCGCCGAACCGGCGGTAGGCCTCCACGATGTCTTGCACGATCTTGTGGCGAACCACGTCCCGAGCGCCCAGGTGACAGAACTCGATGCCCTCGATGCCGTCGAGGATCTCCTGCACGACGGCGAGCCCCGACGATTGGCCGCTCTGCAGGTCGGTCTGCGTCGCGTCGCCGTTGACGACGGCTTTCGACCCGAACCCGATGCGCGTGAGGAACATCTTCATCTGCTCCGGGGTCGTGTTCTGCGCCTCGTCCAGGATGATGAACGCATCATTAAGCGTCCTTCCCCGCATGAATGCCAGCGGTGCGACCTCGACGGTCCCTCGCTCCATCAATCGGCTGAGCGTGTCGGCGCCGGTCATCTCGAACAGCGCGTCGTAGAGCGGACGCATGTACGGATCGATCTTCTCGTAGAGCGTGCCCGGCAAGAAGCCGAGTCGCTCCCCGGCCTCGACGGCCGGGCGCGTCAGGATCAGCCGCGAGACCTGGTGCTCCTGCAACGCGCGGACCGCGGTCGCCACCGCGAGATACGTCTTGCCGGTGCCGGCCGGGCCGATCGCGAACGTCACGGTCGACGAGCGGATCGCGTCCACGTAGCGCTTCTGCCCGATCGTCTTGGGCGTGATCCCCTTGCCGCGAGCCGTGAGGAGCTTGTCCCCGAGGACCTCGCTCGCGCGGAGCGGCGTGCCACCGTCGTCATTGCCGCCCTTGATCATCTGGATGGCCTCGCCGACCGCCGAATCGGAGAGCTCGTTGCCGCGTTCCAAGAGCGTCAGGAGCTCCTCGAAGATGCTGCTGACCTTCTCGGCTTCCGCGAGCGAGCCGGAGATGGTGATCTCGTTGCCGCGGACCAAGATCTCGCACTCGAACGCGGACTCGATGAGCTTGAGGAACGCGTCACGCTGGCCGAGGAGCGCCACCATCGACTGGTGGCCTGGAACGAGGATCTTCACTTGGTTGGTGGCGTTCGCCAAGTACGTCTCTCTCGGGGCGCGGCCCCGTTCCCTCCTGTGTCGGGCGACTGCGAACTCTTGATGCCTTGCGGTGATTCTAGCGGTTGGACGGGGCGGTCCCTCAACCGGGGGGCCAGGCCATGTCCCGGCCGCCGAGCAGATGGAAATGCAGGTGGAACACGCTCTGACCGGCGTCGGGGCCGACGTTCGTGACCAGCCGCCAGCCGCCGGCGGCGATGCCCTCGGCGTCCGCGAGATGCGAAGCCGCCTGCACGATGTCGGCGAGCAGACCGCCGTTCCCGCTCACCACCTCCGCCGCCGAGGGGATGTGGTCCTTCGGGATCAACAGGATGTGCACGGGCGCCTGCGGGTTCGTGTCGCGGAACGCGACCACGGTGTCGGACTCGTGCAGGATCTCGGCGGAGATCTCCCGCGACGCGATCTTGCAGAAGATGCATCCGGCGTCGACCACGATGTCTGACATGCAGCGAAGCCTAGCGGGTCAGGCCGCTCAGGCGTCGGGCCGTCTGAGCTCGGTCCGGGCCGGTTCGCGCTTGGAGGTGGTCTCACCTCTGAGCTCGGCGAGCCGTTCGAGCAGCTTGCGCTCCTCGCGCGAGAGGTCCGTCGGCGTGATCACGTGCACCGTGACGTAGAGGTCGCCACGGCCCCGCCGGTTGATGTTCGGCACGCCCTTGGCGCGCAACCGGATCACGGTGCCGGACTCGGTCCCCGCCTCGATCCGCAGGTGCTCGACACCGTCGAGCGTCTCGAGCTCGACGTCGGCGCCTAGCGAGACCTGCGTGACCGACAGATCGACGATCGCGAACAGGTCCTGTCCGCGCCGCTCGAACGCCAACGACGACTCGACGCGGATGCCGACGAAGAGGTCCCCCGGCTGTCCGCCGGCTCGACCCTCGTTCCCGGATCCACCCACGCGGAGCTCCATCCCATCGGCGACCCCGGCCGGGACCTCCACCGTCACCTTCACCGCCTTCCGCACCCGGCCCTCGCCCATGCACGTCTCGCACTTGTCGGGGATCTCCTGCCCGGTGCCCTCGCACGTCGGGCACGGCGACGCGGTCATCACCGTTCCGAAGATGCTCCGCCGCATCTGCTGCAGCTCGCCGCTCCCGTGACACGTCCGACACGCGACGGGCGCGGTACCCGGCTGGGCGCCGTTGCCCAGACAGGTCTCGCACACGGCCATCCGCTCCAGGTGCAGGTCGTTACGGACGCCGAACGCGGCATCGCTGAACGAGAGCGTCAGCACGGTCGACAGGTCCTCGCCACGCCGTGTTCGGGTTGGTCGACGCCCGCGCCGGGCACCGCTGAACCCGCCCCCGAAGAACATGTCGAAGATGTCCTGGATGTCGTTGAACGGAGCGCCGGCCGGCCCTCCGGACAGGCCGAACGCGTCGTACCGCTGTCGCTTCTGCGGGTCCGAGAGGATCTCGTACGCGCCAACGATCTCCTTGAACCGCTCCTCCGCCTCGGGGGCCGCGCTCACGTCCGGGTGATGCTCGCGCGCGAGCGAGCGGTATGCACGCTTGATCTCGTCGGCCGACGCGTCACGTTGCACGCCGAGGATCTCGTAGAGGTCGCGGACCGTAGCCATCCGCTATCCGTCGAGCTCCGTCGCGAGCTCCGAGAGGCGGCGAGCCACCGCACGGACCGACGCCATCGCGGACAGGTAGTCCATCCGCGTCGGACCGACCACGCCGATCGTGCCGAGGGTCGTATCCCCCACCCGGAACGGCGCCGTCACGAGCGACGCGTCCCACTCGCCGGTGCTCGGATGCTCGGTGCCGATCGTCACCGCCAGCCCCGCCGAGCCCGCGCTCACGTCCTGAAGGACGTGCATGATCTCCTGCTCTCGTTCCAGGGTCTCGAACAGACGACGGAGCGTCTCTCGTCGCCACGCCTGCGCCTCGTCGGCCAGGTTCGACACGCCACCGACCACGACATGCCCGCCGCTCTCGCCGTGCTGCGCCGTGCGGAGCGTCTCCGCGACGTCGAGCAGCAGGTCCCGATGTTCGCGGGCGTCCTCGGCGGCGAGCTTCAGCAGCTTGGCCTGCGCCTCGGTGTACGTCATGCCGCGGAGCTCGGCGAGGCGACGTTCGGTCTCTCGCAGCGCGCGGTCGTCGAGCGACTCGGGCCGGTCCAGGATCCGCTTGTCCACGCGTCCGTGTTGACCGACGGCGAGGACCATCATCGTCGGGCCCATGTCGATCAGCTCCAGCCGCACGATGGGCTCGTCGGCCACCGACGGAGGCACCGCGAGGCCGGCGTACTGCGTCAGTCGCGAGAGCAGCTGCACGCTCCCTTTGAGGACCTCCTCGAGGTCCAAGATCGCCTCGGCGAAGTAGCTCGCGATCGCGCGACGCTGCGCGTCGCGGAGTCGTCCGCCCGCCGGGAGCGAGTCGACGTAGTGCCGGTAGCCGATGTCGGTCGGGATCCTCCCCGCGCTGGTGTGCGGGTGAGTCAGGTAGCCGAGCTCCTCGAGCGCCGCCATCTCGTTGCGGATGGTGGCGCTGGACACGCCGATCCCGGCCCGCTCCGCGATCGTCTCGCTTCCCACCGGCTCGCCGCTCCGGACATACTCCTCGACGATCGCGTGCAGGACCGCGGACTTGCGCGAACCCAGCTCTGCACGTTCGACCATGGCTCCATGATACGTAGCACTCCCGCAGCCGGAGTGCTAACACCTGCCTGATCAGCGGGCGACAACCACCACCGTATGCCACCCGGTGGCCCCGTCCGGGAACGGCGTCACCCGCTGTGCCGGCTGGGTGGCGCCGTCCGCGTCGGTCGCCCGGACCTCGAGCTTGTGATCCCCGGCCGTGGCCTCCCACGGCCATCGCCACTGACGCCAGGTGTCGGTCGTGTCCTGCGTCGCCAGCGTCGCGTCGTTCCACTCGCCCTCGTCCACGCGAACTTCGACGCGCTCGATCCCGCGATGCTGGGCCCACGCGACGCCTGCCACCACGACGGTACCGACCTTGACCTTGGACAACGCGCGCGGCGTGTCGATCCTGGACTGCGTCTTGATGGGTGCCTGCTCGGCCCAGCCTCGCTGGACCCAATACGGATCGTAGGCATCGAACGTCGTGAGCTCGATGTCGGTGAGCCACTTCGTCGCCGACACGTAGCCGTAGAGACCCGGCACGACCATCCGGACGGGGAACCCGTGGGTGAACGGCAGGGTCTCGCCGTTCATCGAGACCGCGAGCATCGCGTCGCGCCCGTCCATGGCGACGGATGTCGGCGTTCCCACCGTGAAGCCGTCGACCGACCGCGAGACGATCTGGTCGGCGTCCGCCTGAACACCGGCCTCTTCCAACAACGGCTTGAGCGGAGCGCCGACCCATCGGGCGTTGCCGACGTAGGGGCCGCCGACCTCGTTCGAAACGCACGCGAGCGTGATGTCCCGCTCGATGAGGTCACGAGCCATCAGATCGTGCAGCGTCAGCTCGATCTCGTGATCGACCATCCCGTGGATCGTGAGGCGCCAGGTGTCCGCGTCGATCCGCGGGATCACGAGAGCGGTGTCGACGCGGTAGAAGTCGGCG
>JBBQVZ010000170.1:0-5808 GCA_038211015.1 Actinomycetota bacterium
AAGCGAACAACCCGTGGACGATCCGCTCCTTCCTCCGACGGCTCGTGCTCCCTCGGAAGGTCCGGAGGGTGATCCCGCTATCCCCAACGACGACCGCCATCTCAGCCTTTCGTCCTCGTTGCGCCGCGTGGACCGGGCGGCGTCGCCGCCCGGTCCACCCCCGACGTTCGATCCTTCGAAGCCTAGGCCGAAGCCGAATCCCACGTCGAGCGGCTGGTGGCGATCTGATCGTCGGGCAGGTCGACGTATCCGGCCTGCTGCACGGCGCTCACGATCCCGTCATCCGACAGGTAGAGGTCCACGAACGCCTTCAAGGCGGGGTTGCTCGTGATCTTCTCCTTGTTGACGTAGATGTACAGCGTCCGAGACAACGGGTACGAGCCGTCGGCGATCGTGTCCCGTGTCGGCCCGACGCAGCCACTTCCACCGTCGACCTGGATGACCTTGATCTGGTCCGCCGCACCCTCGGCGTATGCGAACCCGACGAACCCGAGCGAGCTATCGGAGCCCTCCATCGCCTGGATGATCACGTTGTCATCGGGCGACGACTGGTAGTCGGGACGGAGCGTGGCCGCCTGGTCTTCAGACAATCCTTGCTCGGTCGCGATGTCCGTGATGCCGGACAGCTCGATGAACGCGTCGTAGGTGCCGGACTCGGCTCCCGGCGCGGTGATCTCGAGCTGCACGTCGGGGAACACTCCGTTGCCGCCAACCTTCTTGGCGAGCGAGTCGGCACCATTCCATGTGTCGATGCCCTCGGACTCGGGGCCGAACAGCGCGTACAGGTCACCGGAGTTGAGGCACGTGACCGCGCTGTTCGCCGGGTTGGTCATGACCGTGATCCCGTCGAACGCGACCGCGAGTTCGACGTAGTCGATGCCTCCGTCGGCACAGGCCGTCTTCTCGTCGTCCGCGATCGCACGCGACGCGTCGGAGATGTCGGTCTCGCCCTTGCAGAAGAGCACGAATCCGTCACCGGTGCCCGGGCCGTCCACGCTCACCTGGGCGTCCGGGTTCTCCCCCGAGAAGAGCTCCGCGACCAGGTTCGAGATCGGCAGCACCGTCGATGAGCCAGAGATGGTGATCGACCCGGAGACGCCTCCGCCGCCGGTCGTGCCGGTCGTGCCGGTGCTCCCGCTGCCGCCGGCGTTGTCGCCGTCATCGCTGCTGCAAGCCGCTGCGATCAGCGAGAGGGCAAGCACCCCTGCCAGGATGCCGGCCAGCTTCCGCGCGTTGCGCATACTGCGTCCCTCCTTGTCGTGGATATCGATCGAGGGCGATGCTAGGGACGCGTGATGGACGCCCGGTAGACCCCAGGTGAACGTCGGGTGAACGACCTCCCGGGTGTCAGCGAGCGCGGATATGCAGGTCAGAAGGCATACGTGGCGCATGATGAAGGCCGGTGGAACCGTCGGTGACCGCAAGATGAACGCCTGAGTTGACGGCCTACACTTCCAAGATATGGACGCGGCGACGGTCATCGGAGGGATCGCGGTCGGCCTGCTCGTCGGCGTGTGGGCGGGACGGCTGACCCTGCGCCACGACGTTCGGAAACTCGTTGCCCAGGAGCGCCGAACCGCTGAGGGGCTCGAGAAGCGCGCGCGAGTCTCGGCAGACGCGAAGCAGGTCCGCGATCAGATCCTCGGGTCGATGCAGGACGGCGTTCTGTTGTTCGACGGCGGGTGGCGCACGGCGTTCGCCAACAAGGCGCTCGAGCGGCACCTGGGTGCACGCCCGGAAGCGCTCCCCCAGGTCTATCCTCCGAGCCTCCGGGAGACGATCCGGCGCGCGGCGGAGACCGAGCGCCTAGAGGTCGCGGAGATCGAGACGGGTACTCCCACACGCTGGCTCCGTGTGACGGCCACGCCGGCGGGAACGGACGGCTCGGTCCTGGTGGTGATCGCCGACATCACGGAAGCGCGACACCTGGACGTCGTGCGTCGCGACTTCGTCGCGAACGCGTCACACGAGCTGAAGACCCCGGCGGCGTCCATCCAAGCGGCGGCCGAGACCCTCTTGCACGTATGGCAGGAGGACCCGGAGGCCGTGCCGCGCTTCGCCGAGCAGCTCGAAAGAGAAGCGGTGCGTCTCTCCAGGATCGTCGCCGACCTCTTGGATCTCTCCCGCCTTGAGTCGGGCAGCGAGCTCCAGGACGACGTACACATCGACGCGTTGGTACGGGAGGAGAGCTCGCGGTTCGAGGAAGCGGCGATCGAGGCAGGCTTGACGATGGACGTCGAGGTCGCTCGCGTGCCTGCCGTGCGCGGTTCCGGCCGTGACCTGTCCCTGCTGGTCCGGAACCTGTTGGACAACGCGATCCGCTACACGAGCGCCTATGGCAGGGTGGTCGCGTCGGTCACGGCCGACAACGGATCGGTCGTCCTCCGCGTGAGCGACACCGGGACCGGGATCCCATCGAAGGAGCTCTCTCGCGTGTTCGAACGCTTCTACCGCGTGGACCGCGCGCGGTCGCGAGAGACCGGCGGCACCGGCTTGGGGCTCGCGATCGTTCGACACGTCGCCGAGAACCACGGTGGCACGGTGAAGGTGGAGAGCGAGCTGGGAAAGGGCTCGACGTTCGAGGTTCGGCTGCCGTCGTCGATCCCCGAAGGGACCGAGCCCGTCGATCCCTAAGTGCGCGGCTCGGCGTATGCTGCCGGGCCGATGACCACCCTCTTCCTGATCCGTCACGGGCTCACGGCCGTGACCGGCAAGACCCTGTACGGCCGGACCCCCGGCGTGCCGCTCGACGATCGTGGACGCGCGCAGGCGGAGTCGCTGGCGGAGCGGTTGGTCCCGGTCCGCCTGACGGCTGTCTACTCGAGCCCGCTCGACCGGTGCATGCAGACCATGGCCCCGCTCGCGGCGCGGCAGCGCCTGGACGTCGTCACCCGCGAACGCCTGATCGAGATGGACGTCGGGGACTGGACCGGACGCCCGCTCGCGCAGGTGCGTCGTACCCGCTTATGGAAAGAGCTGATCCATCGACCGTCGCATTTCCGGTTCCCCGGAGGAGAGTCGTTCGCCGACGCGCAGGCGCGCGCGCTGGCCGAGATCCACGCGATCGCGACGCGGCACCCCCGAGGTCGCGTCGCGCTGGGCTCCCACGGCGACATCATCCGGATGCTGATCGCGCATCTGTCCGGCGCGCACCTGGACCTGTTCCAGCGAACGATCGTCGACCCAGCATCCGTGTCGGTCGTCTCTCTCGGCGACGCGGGCCCGCACGTCCTGTTGGTCAACGACGCCGGCAACCTGGAACGGTTCGCTCCACCGCCGCGCAGCAAACCGAACCTGCGAGGATAGGCCGATGGATCTGGGCGCCGTCGACCGGATCACCGCCGACGCCGTCGGGGAGCCGGGACTCCGCACGTTCTACCTCCAAGCGCGCCGTGGCACCGATCTCATGACGCTCGTCGTCGAGAAGGAGCAGGTTCGGCTCCTCGCCGCGTCGGTGCTCGATCTCCTTGCCACGATCGGGCTCGAAACCGGCACCGGCCCGGACGAGGAGGAGATGGAACTCGAGCAACCGTTCGAACCCCGGTGGCGCGCGGGGCGGCTGTCGATCGGCTACGAGGAGGACTCCGACCTGTTCCTGCTCGAGATCGAGGAGTTCCAGCCAGAGCTCGAAGAAGACGACCCCTTGCTGCTCCTGCAGGAGGACGCGGAGCTGCTGCGCCTGTTGGCGTCCCGTGAGCAGATGCTCGCGCTCTCGCGACACGCGGCGGCGGTGGTCGACCGCGGCCGACCGACCTGCCAGTTCTGCGGCAACCCCCTCGACCCGGAGGGACACGCGTGCCCGGCGATGAACGGCCACTCGAAACGGACCTGAACGACCCACGGATCCCCGCGGCGCTCGTCTCCGGCGAGCTGGAGCTGCTCGGCCTGCTCCCCAACTCGTCCAACTACACGTTCCTCGCGCGGGCCACGACGGGAGACGACCAGGTCCTCGTGGTCTACAAGCCTCGTCGAGGTGAGATCCCGCTCTGGGACTTCCCCGAGGGAACGCTCTGCCGGCGCGAGGTCGCGGCGTACGTGGTCGCGCGCGAGCTCGGCTGGCCGAACGTTCCTCCGACGGTGCTCCGGGAGGGCCCAGAAGGCCTCGGCTCGGCGCAGCTGTTCGTAGAGTTCGATCCTTCGCAGCACTACTTCACCCTCGAGGGGACGCACGCCGCCGAGTTCCGGCGCGTGGCCCTGTTCGACATGGTGGTGAACAACGCCGATCGGAAGGGCGGCCACTGCCTGCTCGACCCAGGCGGCACGATCTGGGTCGTCGACCACGGTGTCTGCTTCAACGAGGAACCGAAGCTCCGCACGGTGATCTGGGAGCACGTCGGCGAATCGATCCCGGGCGAGCTGCTCGACGACGTCCGCGCGCTGCAGGAGCGATCGCGCACGGGCGAACTGCGAACGGAGCTCGACGAGCTGCTCTCCGCCGAAGAGTTGGTCGCGCTCGACGACCGGATCGACGCCGTGCTGGCCGCCGGGAGGTTCCCGGAGCCCGGCCCGGGACGGCCGTACCCCTGGCCGCCGGTGTGACGGACCACCGGTCCACCTCGATACCCACACCACTCGGCGACATGACCGTCGTCGTTTCCGATCGGGGCGTGGTGTGGACGATGTTCTCCGACGAGGACGTCGGTGCCGAGCTGGAGCGGCTCGAGGCACGGCTCGGTTCGGCGATCCGACCTGGGGCGGCTCGCTTCATGACGCCCATGCGCCGTGAGATCGAGGGGTACTTCCGCGGGGCCGGACGAGTGTTCGCGACGCCGGTCGACCTGGTGCTCGTGTCGGATGGCTTCGGACGACGCGTCCTGGAGGCGACGATGGCCATCCCTTACGGCGAGCTCGCCACGTACGGCGACGTGGCGGCCGCGGCCGGCAGCCTCCGCGCGAGCCGGGCCGCGGGAGGCGCTCTGAGCCGCTGCCCGATCGAGCTGTTCGTCCCGTGCCACCGGGTCGTTCACGCCGGAGGGACGATCGGCGGATACGGCCGTCACGAGGATCGGAAGCGGTGGCTCCTGCGCCACGAGGGAGCCGTCTGACGGGACGTTCCGGCGATGTCGCGAGAAGATGGTCGCGATGCCCTTCCGCCGTTCCCTCATCGCCGTGCTCGGCGTCGCGCTGCTCGCGAGCGCCTGCTCCGGATCCGACGGCCCCACGCCGACACCCGCGCCCACCGGACCCACCGGGTCCAGCCTGTCGATGGAGGTCGCGAGCAGCGACCTCGCGGTCGGCTCTCGACAGCACTTCGAGCTCGGGATCTTCTCGAGCGACGGCCAGGGCGTGAAGCTGCTGTCGTTCGGAACGATGTCGTTCGCGTTCTCCTTCCTTGGCGACGGCTCGGGGGCCCCTCAGCCGGGACCGCGGGCGATGGGCACCTACGTCGCCGCGTTCGGCACGCCCCAGAGCGGTCCCGCGCCCGCGTTCACCGACCCCAACGACGCCCGGGGCGTCTATCAGGCGGACGTCGAGTTCGACCAAGCAGGGACGTGGCAGGTGGCCGCGACGGTGGAGCTGCCGGGGCAGGGAACCCGAACGCTCGCCGCGAGCTTCGTCGTGTCCGAGCAGCACTCGCTGCCGGCTCCCGGGGACCGTGCGCAACCGACGCAGAACCTGACGATCGACTCGAAGGGCGTGCCCCTTGCCGCGATCGACTCGCGCGCGCTCGACGGCGCGCCGGTGCCCGACCCCGACCTGCATCGGACGACGATCGCCGACGCGCTCGGGCAACAGCGGCCCATCCTGGTGATCTTCGCGACCCCGACGTTCTGCGTGAGCCTCATGTGCGGGCCCGAGACCGACGCC
>JBBQVZ010000171.1:0-5801 GCA_038211015.1 Actinomycetota bacterium
CGCCGCCACCCTCGAGGCACGGATCCCCTTCCTCCACTTCTTCGACGGCTTCCGCACCTCTCACGAGCTGAACGAGGTGGAGCTGGCCTCCGACGAGCAGATCCGCTCGATGATCGACGACGAGTTGATCCGCGCCCACCGTCGCCGGGCGCTCGATCCCGACCATCCCGTCCTGCGGGGGACGGCGCAGAACCCCGACGTGTTCTTCCAGGCGCGCGAGGCCGCCAACCCGTTCTACCTGGCGGTCCCCGACATCGTCCAGGAGACGATGGACCGCCTCGCGGACCGAACGGGGCGCGCGTACAGCCTCTTCGACTACGTGGGCCACCCCGAGGCCGACCGCATCGTCCTGCTGATGGGGTCGGGCTGTGGCGCCATCGAGGAGACCGTGGAGGCGTTGGTCGCGCGCGGCGAGCGCGTCGGCGCGGTGAAGGTGCGGCTGTACCGGCCGTTCTCGACCGAGGCCCTGGTGGCCTCGATGCCCTCGACGGTGCGGCGGATCGCGGTGCTGGACCGCACCAAGGAACCCGGCGCGCCTGGCGAGCCGCTGTACCAGGACGTGGTTACGGCGCTCGTCGAGGAAGAGGCTGAGGGGCGCGCGCGGTTCGACAGCGGGATGCCCCGGGTGATCGGCGGCCGGTACGGGCTCTCGTCGAAGGAATTCACGCCCGCCATGGCGGCGGCGGTCTTCGCCGAGCTCGACGTCGAGGAGCCGAAGAACCATTTCACCGTCGGCATCGTCGACGACGTGACGGGAACGAGCCTGCCGGTCGACCGCTCGTTCACGACCGAGCCCGACGACGTGATCCGCGCGGTCTTCGTGGGCCTCGGCAGCGACGGCACGGTGAGCGCGAACCGCAACTCGATCAAGATCATCGGGGCGCACACCGACCTCCACGTGCAGGGGTACTTCGTCCTGGACTCGAAGAAGGCCGGATCGGTCACCGTCTCGCATCTGCGCTTCGGGCCCCGTCCGATCCGATCCACGTACCTGATCGAGCAGGCGGGCTTCGTCGCGTGCCACGACTTCGAACGGCTGGAGCGATCCGACGTCCTCGACATCGCCGCCCCCGGAGCGACGCTCCTGCTGAACAGCCCGTTCGGCCCCGATGAGGTCTGGGACCAGTTGCCCGTCGAGGTGCAGCGCCAGATCGTCGACAAGGGGCTGCGGCTCTTCGTCGTGGACGGCTATGCCATCGCGAAGGAGGCGGGGCTCGGCACCCGCATCAACACCGTGCTGCAGACGTGCTTCTTCGCCCTGGCGAACGTCTTCCCGATCGACGAGGCCGTGCAGGCGATCAAGGAGGCGATCGTTGCGAGCTACGGGAAGCGGGGCGAGACCGTCCTCTCGCGGAACTTCGCAGCCGTCGACGCCGCGCTGACGGCGTTGCACGAGGTGCCGGTACCCGATTCGGCGACCGGAGATCGGCACGTCCTTCCGCCGGTACCGGCAGAGGCTCCCGAGTTCGTGCAGCGGGTGACGGCGAAGATGATCGCCGGCCAAGGCGACTACCTTCCGGTGTCGGCCTTCCCCGTCGACGGGACGTTCCCGACCGACACGGCTCGCTGGGAGAAGCGAAGCATCGCTCACGAGATCCCCATCTGGGATCCGTCGATCTGCATCGACTGCGCGAAGTGCGCGCTCGTCTGTCCCCACGCCGCGATCCGGATGAAGGTCTTCGAGCCTTCGGCGTTGGAGGGAGCCCCGGAGGGGTTCAGGGACAAGGAGTGGAAGTCGCGCGAGCAGCCCGGGATGCGCATGACGATCCAGGTCGCGCCCGACGACTGCACGGGCTGCGGCATCTGCGTGGATGTCTGCCCCGCCCACAGCAAGGAACAGGTGAAGCATCGCTCGATCAACATGGAGCCGAAGCTCGAGCACCTGGATGTCGAGCGCGGTGCGTTCGACTTCTTCCTGGACATCCCCGATCCGAGCCGCGCCGACGTCCGTGCCGACACGGTGAAGGGCTCCCAGCAGATGCGGCCGTTGTTCGAGTTCTCGGGGGCCTGCTCCGGCTGCGGCGAGACCCCCTACCTGAAGGTGCTCACGCAGCTGTTCGGCGATCGGATGGTTGTGGCGAACGCCACCGGATGCTCTTCGATCTACGGCGGGAACATGCCCACGACCCCGTGGAGCGTCGGCGCCGATGGCCGGGGCCCCGCGTGGGCGAACTCCCTGTTCGAGGACAATGCCGAGTTCGGCATGGGGATGCGCCTCGCGCTCGACGCGCAGATCGAGCTCGGCACGGCGCTGCTCGAGGAGCTCGAGGACGAGCTTGGCCTCAACTTGGTGTCGAGCCTCCGGGACGGCATCCACGCACAGGGCGACGAGCAGATCGACAAGCAGCGCCTCCGGGTCGAAGAGCTCCGCACCCGTCTCGCGCGGATGAACGGGTCCGATGCCGCCCTGAACCTCGACGCCGTCGCGGATGCGCTCGTGCCGAAGAGCGTCTGGCTCGTCGGCGGCGACGGGTGGGCGTACGACATCGGGTTCGGCGGGTTGGACCACGTGCTCGCGTCAGGCAGGGACGTGAACGTGCTGGTCCTGGACACGGAGGTCTACTCGAACACCGGTGGCCAGGCCTCGAAGGCCACGCCGCGCGGGGCCGTGGCGAAGTTCGCCGCGGCCGGGAAGTCGGGCGGGAAGAAGGACCTGGGCATGATCGCCACGGCGTACGGCAACGTCTACGTCGCGCAGATCGCGATGGGCGCCGACATGCCGCAGACCGTCAAGGCGCTCTCCGAGGCCGAGGCGCACCGCGGTCCGTCGCTCGTGATCGCGTACAGCCACTGCATCGCGCACGGGATCGACATGTCGACGGCCATGAGTCACCAGAAGGAGGCCGTCGACAGCGGCTACTGGCCGCTCTACCGCTTCGACCCCCGCAACGAGGAGGCGGGAGAGCGAGCGCTCCGGCTGGACAGCAAGAAGCCATCGATCCCCCTGAAGGTGTTCACCTCGAAGGAGGCGCGATACGCGATGCTCGAGAGGAGCGATCCCGATCGCGCGGAGCAACTGGGGCGCGAGGCGCAGAACGACGTCGACGCCCGCCGCCACCTCTACGAGCAACTCGCGGGCGTCGATCGGGGCGTGGCCCACGACGACGAGCCGCCCCCCGAAGAGCCGCTCGAGGAGACCGAAGAAGGAGGGCCCGCAGGATGACCGACCTGCGCACCCATTACCTGGGTCTGGAGCTCGCGAACCCGATCGTGCCTTCGGCCTCTCCGCTCGGCCAACGCATCGACACGCTCCGACGGCTGCAGGACGCCGGCGCCGCGGCGGTCGTCCTCCCCTCGCTCTTCGAAGAGCAGATCGAGCACGAGGAGATGCAGATCCACGGCGCGCTCGAGGCGGGCGCCGACAGCTTCGCCGAGGCGCCCACGTACCTGCCGGCGCTCGAGGACTACAACACCGGCTCCGACGCCTACCTCCGTCACCTCGAGGCGACGAAGGGCGAGCTCGAGATCCCGGTGATCGCGAGCCTCAACGGGATCTCGCTCGGCGGGTGGACGAAGCACGCGCGACGGCTGCAGGACGCGGGCGCAGACGCTCTGGAACTGAACGTCTACTTCATCGCCGCCGACGCCGACGAGTCGGGCGACGCCGTCGAGCGACGCTACCTGGACCTCGTCGGTGCGGTTCGGGCCGAGGTCACGATCCCGCTCGCCGTCAAGATCGGGCCGTTCTTCAGCTCGGTCGGCCACATGGCGGGCCGGCTCGTGGAAGCGGGTGCGGACGGCCTGGTGCTCTTCAACCGATTCATGCAGCCCGACATCGACCTCGACTCCCTCCGCGTGGACCCGATGCTCACGCTGTCATCGTCGGACGAGCTCCGGCTCCCGCTGCGGTGGATCGCGATCCTCCATGGGCGGATCCAAGCCTCGCTCGCGGCGACGACCGGGGTCCACACGGGCGCCGACGCGCTCAAGGTGCTGCTCGCCGGAGCGGACGTGGTGATGATGGCCTCCGCGCTGCTCCACCACGGGCCCGAGCATGTCGCCGTCGTGCTCCGCGAGATCGAGGTGTGGATGGCCGAGCGCGAGTACACGTCGGTCGAGCAGCTCAAGGGCTCGATGAGCCAAGCGAACATCGCCAACCCGGTCGCGTTCGCCCGCGCGAACTACGCGCAGCTCGTGACGTCGTTCGTGAGCCCGTACGACTGGCGGATGACCGAGAACGAGCCGCTCGCCTGAGCCGCGCGGTATCGTCGCCCCATGAACGCCGACGACCTCCGCGCGCGCGTCGCGTCCGGTATGCCCGGGACCATCGCCGACCTTGAGCGCCTGGTGCGCATCCCTTCCAAGGGATATCCCGGCGACGACCCCGCCCACGTCCGCGCCTCCGCCGAAGCGACGCGAGACATCCTGACGGCGGCCGGAGTGGCGAACGCCCGTCTGCTGGAGCTCGACGGAGGTCATCCCGCCGTCTTCGGACAGATCGACGGGCCGGAGGGCTCCCCCACGGTATTGCTGTACGCCCATCACGACGTCCAGCCGGAAGGGCCGATCGAGCAATGGGACTCGCCGCCCTTCGAGCCCGAGATCCGTGACGGCCGGCTGTACGGACGTGGCTCCGCCGACGACAAGTCCGGCGTCGCGATCCACGCGGCCGCGCTGAAAACCCTCGGCGGCGACGCGCCGGTCACCGTGAAGGTCCTGGTGGAGGGAGAGGAAGAATGCTCCACCGCGCACCTCCCACAGCTGGTGAAGGGCAACGCGGACCTGATCCGCGCCGACGTGGCGGTGATCGGCGACTCCGGCAACCACCGGACCGGCCTTCCCACCATCACGACGAGCATCCGCGGGGTCACCGACTGCGTCGTGCAGGTCCGGGTGCTGGATCAGGCGCAACACAGCGGGTCCTACGGCGGACCCATCCCGGATGCGATCACGGCGCTGTCTCGGATCATCGCGCGGCTCCACGACGACGAGGGCAACGTCGCGATCCCGGACCTGCGTCGGTTCGAGTGGCAAGGCGCGGACTACCCCGAGGAGGACTTCCGGAACGAGGCCGGGGCCGTCGCCGGGCTCCAGACGATCGGGACCGGGTCGATCGCCGATCGCGTCTGGGCCGGTCCGGCCGTCGCCGTGCTGGGGATCGATGCTCCGGCGATCCACGGCTCGTCCAACCAGGTCGTCCCGGTGGCGCGCGCTCGGGTGAGCCTCCGTCTCGCGCCCGGCGACGACGCGGTTGCCGCGTCCGACAAGCTGATCGCCTTCCTCGAGTCCGCGGCCCCGTGGGGCGTCGAGGTGACGATCGAGGGCGGCTCGTTCGATGCCGGGCAGGGATACATGGTGGACACATCGGTGCCGGCGCTGCTCGCCGCCCGCGAGGCCTTGGAGGCGGCCTACGGCTCCGACGTAATGGAGACCGGCTCGGGCGGGTCGATCCCGCTGGTGCCGTTGCTCGCCGACACGTTCCCCGGCATCGCCGTGCTGATGTGGGGCGCCATGGACGAGCGCTCCAACATCCACTCGGTGAACGAGAGCGTCGACCTCGGGGAGCTCGAGCACATGGCCCTCGCCGAAGCGCTCTTCATCTGGAAGCTCGCGGAGGACGCTTAGCTCCGCGATGGCCCCGAGTTCGGCGCCCCCGGTGCTAGCGTTGGACGGATGAGCGATCCCGAGACGCCCGTCGAGGTCAAGCAGGCCGTTCCTGTCGAACCGGGGGAACAACCATCCGTCCCGACGGAGACGATCACCGAACCGGCCAAGCTGTTGCGGATCGCGAGCATGGTGCGCGAGCTGCTGGAGGAGACGCGACATGCGTCGCTGGACGAGTCCGGCCGCAAGCGTCTGGC
>JBBQVZ010000172.1:0-5765 GCA_038211015.1 Actinomycetota bacterium
ACTCAGCCGGTGCTGGCGGAGTTCCCGTGGTGCGCCGAATGTCCCGAGCCCTCGACACCATCTGTCCCGATATCGGACGACGACATCTGGTCGTGCAGGGCGTCGCAACGGGCAAGAACGTCCGACGGGACCGTTCCTGACAGCGCGGCCATCATCTGCTCGTGCATGGCGTCCATGTCGACGCCGGCCATCATCGACGCCATGCCGGCTCCCATCCCGCCGCCGACCATCGAGCCGGACCCCATCATCCCGTCCGAGGTGCCACCCATCGTGCCGCCGTCCGACGGATCCATCATCCCGGTACCGATCGTCGATCCGCCCATCATGCCACCTGAAGTGCCGACGGATCCCTGTGCGGCACCGCCCTCACCCGCGACCGCGAACCCCACGCCGATCGAGAGAACGCCCGCGACCACCGCGATCCCTACGAGCCACTGCGCTTTCTTCGTCATCGTTGATCTCCTCCTTCAACCCCAACCTTCGTCTCGGGGTGTGAAGGAGCGGTGAAGAGATCTCGCGATTCCCGTGCGAGAGGAAGGGCGACGATGAAACGGCTTCCCCGACCTGGTTCGCTCTCGACCGATACCTCACCGCCGTGAGCACGCACCAGATCCTGAACGACCGCCAGGCCGATGCCGGAGCCTCCGACATGCACCCCCCCACCCCGGTAGAACCGGTCGAAGACCCGTTCGATCTCATCCGACGGGATCCCCGGGCCCGTGTCTCGCACCTCGAGGACGGCAACGTCGCTCCGCGCCGCGACCGAAATCGTCACGAGGCCGCCCGATGGGGTGAACTTCAAGGCGTTCGAGAGGAGGTTCGAGACGATCTGACGGAGCCGTACGGCGTCACCCTGCACGTGGACGTCCTCGATCTCCGACCGGAGCTCGATCCCGACCGCGGCGAACCGATCGCGGAATCCCTCAACCACGGTCCGAGTCTCCGTGCCCAGATCCACAGGTGCCTGTCGCAACGAGAACCGCGCCGCGTCGGCATGCGCGATGGTCTCGAGGTCCTCCACGAGCCGCGACATCCGAAGCACCTCTTCGTGAAGAGAAGCGATCGACGTGACATCGGGGTCGATCACGTCATCCTGGATGGACTCCACGCTCGTGCGCAGGATGGCGAGCGGCGTCCGCAGCTCATGCGCGACATCGGACGCGAACGTCCGGCGGATCCGATCCTCCTCGTCGACGGTGTCGGCCATGGCGTCGAAGGCATCCGCCATCTCGCCGAACTCATCGTCGCGGTCGGATGAGATCCTGGTTGCCCGGTCCCCGCGAGCGAGTGCTCGGGCGGCGCTGGTGAGCTCGCGGGCGGGGGCCACGGCCCGCTTGGCGAGCACGAGCCCCAGAAGCAGGGCGACGGCGGCGGCGGCAAGACCACCGATGACGAGGATGCGGTTGACTGCATCCCTGAACGAAACGTCGTGTGGAAGGAGACCCTCGATCGGCAGGCGCATCACGGCAGAGCCGACGACGTCCCCGCCCACTGTGACGGGAAGCGTTCGCTCGGGGCCGAGCGGTCCGGCGCCCATCATGGCTCGATGCACCGCCGGATCGACCCCGGTCGTAGACCGGTCGGCGACCCACACGGAGGCCCCGGAGGCGTCTCGCACCTCGAGCGTGCCGCCCTCCATCGCGATCAGCGCCCCGACAGGGGAGAGATCCGCCGTCGACCAATCGCCGGTCCTGCGGTATGCGTCGGCCAGGGCGTTCGCGACCTGCTGCTCCTGGGCGAGTTGGCGGTCATCGAGATAGCCGGCGAACCGCCTGCCGAACTCCGCATTCACGAGGAGCGCGGCGACCGCGGCCGACGCGATACCCACGCCGACGAAGGCGGCGGTAAGGCGAAGGGCGAATGATCGTCTAGCCATCGGCTGGGATCCCCAGCTTGTAGCCGACACCGGTCACGGTGATGACATACCTCGGTGCCCGCGGGTCGTCCCCAAGCTTCCGACGTAGGTTCTTCACGTGCGCGTCGATCGTCCGTTCGTACCCCTCGTAGTCGAATCCCTGAACCCGCGTGACGAGCTCGAACCGGGAGAACACCCGTCCGGGGCGCGATGCGAGCGCGAGCAACAGGTCGAACTCGCTCCTCGTGAGCTCCGCGGACTCGCCGTTCACACGAACGTCGCGTCCGTCGCGATCGATCGTCAGCCGACCTTCGTCGAACGCGAGCGCACCGTTATCGGGACGTCCCCCGCGGGTTCGCCGCAGGATCGCCTCGATCCTCGCGACGAGCTCGCGTGGGCTGAACGGCTTCACGAGGTAGTCATCGGCGCCGAGGCGGAGGCCGATCACGCGATCGTCCTCCGTCGCCTTCGCCGTGAGCATCAGGATCGGGACGTCGGACGTCTCACGGAGCGAACGCGTGACCTCCTCGCCGGAAAGATCAGGGAGCATCAGATCGAGCACGATCACGTCGGGCTGCGCTCGCATCGCAAGCTCGAGCCCACCTTGCCCCGTCTCCGCGGTGACCACCGAGTAGCCGTCGGCCTCGAGGTAGGAACGAACGAGCTCGCGGATCTTACGCTCGTCGTCGACGACGAGGATCGTTGCCTTCCCCACGTGGCTCCTCCGATCGACGCGACGTCGCCATCACGTCACCCTCGTCAGGGCTTTCATGGTACGTCCCAGACCGGATCGCCACGCCGAGAGGTCGTCGATGTCAATGCTGGGAGTCGTGGTGACGGCCCGAGGCATGCATCCCGATCATGAGCAACGGGCACACGAGCCATAGACCAAGCACCAGCAACCCCTGGAGTGGTGCGAGGTAGAGGATGGCTACGACCAGCGTCGCCAGTGCCACGATGGTCAGAGGTGACCATCTCGTGTTCCCGGATCCACGCACGCTCATCGGACTCCTCCTTCGTGTCGGCAGGCGACCCCCGACGGAGACAGCTTCGGACCCGGTGGTGAAGACGGTGTGAAGCAGCGATGGGGACGGGATGAGACGGGCTTCTGGAAGGCACCTGGGAACCCACGGAACACCGCCAAACAGAGCGCGCAGCAGAAGCCGAGGTCTCCCCCCTCCGGGGCGATCAGACGGTGCGGGGTGTCGGACATGACCGGCATCCCACACACAGGATCGACGAAACCGGACTCCTCGCGGCGCCCGTGCTCCAAGTACCCCATATCGTCGCGCCAGCGATAGCCGTCCCGACTCCCGCTTTCGCTGGCCTCGACGATGCCTGCCGACACGAACCGCCGGAGCGCGCCCTCGACCTCTTCGGGGTCCACGCCGTGCTCGGAGGCGATCTCGTCCGCCGATCGGTACGCGCCCGGTGAGCCGCCGACCATCGAGAGGTAGGCGGCGCACTCGGCATCGGTCCTCACGGGAAACCTGGCGAGCCGGTCCAGGGGATCCCAACCTTCAACCGTCGCTTCCGCGGTCTCGCTCACCTTCGCGTCCCCACTGAGATCGGGCTTGCGGTGGCCACAGGCTGCACCTGAGGCGGCGTCCTGCGATGGGCTCGAAGCATCAGAGCCACTGCCACGATGACAACGGCAACCGCCGAGGTGAGCTGGCTGCCGGTGAGGCCGAAGAGCCGCCGAGGGTCCGTCCGTAGGAAGTCCGTGAGGATCCGTCCCCCCGCATACCAGAGAGTGAACAGCGCGATCACCGACCCCGTCGCTCTGGACGAGCGCATGAACCACAACAGCGCGAAGATTAAGGCGGTCGTCAGGAGGAGGTCATACAGCGCGACCGGGTGGACGACGGTCCCGATGGGAGGGACGTTCGCCAGCGGGTGAGCCCCACCCACGTACTTGAAGCCCCAGGGCAGCGCCGTCGGCTTGCCGAGGTGATCGCCGATGATGAGGTCACTCACCCGGCCGATCGCGATGCCCAGCGCGAGGCCGGGTGCCGCCATGTCGAGCAGCGGGATCACCGGCAGCCCGTCACGCTTCGCTCGGAACGCACCCGCCACGACGGCTCCCGTCAGACCTCCAAGGAGGCTCATGCCGCCGTTCCAGACGGCGATGAGATCCACCGGAGATCGCATCTCCGCCCAGTGTCCGAGGTCCCACGCGACGCGCATCCCGATCAGGCCGCCGACCAATCCCCACGTCAGCACCCTCCACAGGGCGTCGTCGGAGATGCCGCGAGCCCGTGTGTATCGGCACATGAGGAAGGCTCCGGCGAAGAACCCGACGGCGATCAGGACACCGTGGGGCCGAATCATGAACGGCCCCAGGTGGAACTCGGTGACGATCTTCCAGGAGAGAGTCGCGAGCATCGTCGACCTTTCTAATCCTTCAGCTCAGATAGGGCTTGATCTGGTCGAGCAGGTCAGACGGGGAGATGAACATCGAAGGGAACTCCTGCGACCACTGGATGCTGCCGGCACCGTCGATGAGGACGAACCCATGGCCCGGCAGATCGGCGTGCATGCCGTTGCCCAGCATGCCGTACGCGTTGGACACGCTCGTGTTCGCGTCGATCAGATACGGCGTCGTGATGCCGAACCGGCTCATCTCTTGCCGCACCTGGTCGGCGGGGTTGGCCACGATCGGCACGACGGTGACGCCGGCGTTGCCGAAGCGTGCGATGTCCGCCTGCAGCGCGGCCATCTGGTAGAAGCACGCGTCGCAGCCGACGCCCTCGTTGAAGAAGAGCAGCACGTCGCGACCTCGATAGTCGGAGAGCGACACCTCCGCGCCGTCGGTCGAGGGGAGCGCGAACGCGGGTGCGCTCCCGGTCGCCGCGGGAGCAGGAGGTGAGGAGCGACCGCCGAGAAGCAGGAATCCCCCGACGGCGCCGACGGCCGCGACGGTCGCCAGGGCTCCCCAGGGCGCCCGGCGTCTACTAGGCGTGCGACGACGTGTGGACTTCCGGCTTTGTGGTCTCGTCTTCGTGGGGGGCTGCGTCCGTAGCTTCGGCTTCGAGGCCGTGTGGTTCGTGGTCATGACAGGAACCTCCTTCTGATCCGACGACATAGCGGCGCCGACGGAAACCGAGCACGACGAACGTCGTCGCGAGGCCGAGCAGCGCGATGCCGAGGATGGGTTGAGGTACTGGTTCGAGGAGCGAGAGGACGCGGGCGAACACGTTGGAGAGCCAGCGCCCGATCGAGAGCTGGAAGGACGGGGCGACCGTCGTGTTGCCGTTCGCGGCGAGGAACAGCACGAACGCGCCCATCGCCGCGAACGCGATCGCGACGCCGATGTTGACGGTGTTCGTGTCGATGGTCTTGCCGGCGACCCGCAACCTCACCGGCCGGGCCTGGAACAGGCGGCGTTCCCCGAGGTGGAGCCGGTCCCACAGCAGCGCCATCGCGAACAGCGGGAACACCATCCCGAAGACGTAGGCGAAGCCCAGACCCGTCGAACCGACGAGGGACCCAGAGAGCGCCGAGAGGGCCATCACGCCGGCGAGCACCGGCGCGCAGCAGGAGGAGGCCACGCCGGAGAAGACCCCCAGCGCGAAGACACCTGCCGTGTCGCTCCGATCGACCGAGGGGGCCCGGAGGAACGACGGCATGCTCCACGTTCGACCGATAAGCGCGAGGACGGCGAGCGCGAGCATGAGCAAGCCGCCGCCGACGTAGAGCGGCGTGTGGTAGCGAGCGAGCGCCGCAGCCAGGAGTCCGACGCCGAGGGTCACCGGTACCAGGACGACCGCGATGCCGGCCCCGAACACGAGTGTCAAAGGCAGCAGCTTCCAGCGGCGGTTCTTCACCGCCGACGCGAGGTAGGCGGGGAACAGGAACACGATGCAGCAGGGGCTGAACAGCGCCACTGCGCCTGCGAAGAAGGCCGCGA